>JABGWN010000147.1 GCA_018645535.1 Methanobacteriota archaeon | reverse complement strand
GATTTTATTTTCTAATGGTGACATGAGCAAGGCTTGCGCATCTGTATTGATTGCATATCCTGTTACGAATGAATTTTCAAAAAGTCCTTCCGATTCAAGTCTTCCAACAGCGTTACAACCAGCTCCACCTACACCGTAGACTCGAATTCTCGGTTGAAGAGATTCAAGGAGTGTTCGGAGTTCTTCATCTGTCCCATGGCCCGCAGGCTGAGGAGTTAACTGTGGTACAACTTCTTCTTCTGAGAGTTCCAACACACGTTCGATCAAATGGCGCATAGAGCACATCTTTGTTGTTGCTAACTTGAATGTATTCCTTCGTTAGTACACGCAGAAGAGGTTTTCAAGACCCTGTTTCAATCGCGGAGTCCTTCTTGTGTGACTTGGTAAACACACTCTCCATCTGGAAGGTTTGGTGAATCGACTAATCGAGCAATCCTTCGTCCACCCTTTGCCTTTCGCAGGTAAAGTCTGAAGGTTGAAGCGTGAGCTAGAACGTGGCCGCCAATAGGCTTGGTTGGGTCACCCCACATAGCATCAGGCTTGGAATGAACTTGGTTTGTTACAAGGACAAGAGCGTTGTTTATGTCAGCAAGTTGCTTGAGATCTTTGAGGTGACGATTCAATTTTTGTTGCCTGTTTGCTAACATTCCACGGCCAATGTATTCGGCACGGAAATGGCTTGTAAGTGAGTCAACAATAATCATCTTCACATTCAATCCCTTGCTCATTCGCTTAATCTCTTCTGCGAGAAGCATTTGGTGAGCAGAGTTGTAGGCCCTTGCTACGTGGATTCTGCTTAAGACCGCATCAGGATCTAAACCGTGACCTCGTGCCATCTGAGTAATTCGCTCAGGACGGAATGTGTCTTCTGTGTCGATGTAGAAAACATCACCATCGAATCCACCATCCTCAAGTGGCATAGTACAGTTGACGGCGAGTTGATGGCCGATTTGGGTCTTTCCTGAACCAAACGCACCATACACTTCAACGAGTGCTTGTGTTTCGAATCCACCGCCAAGTAAATCATCGATTGATTGAACCTTGGATGAGAGCTTTTGCACTTCTCGACGTCGGTCAAGTAGGGCGACACCGGATACGAATCCTCCAATGTTGGCCATCTTTTTAGCAGCGTTAATGATCTTGCTTGCTACAGCCTCGCCAAGCTCGGCTTGGTCTGCTAAATCTCCCGGTGACATAACTGCAAGAGCGAGTAATTCATCGAATCCAGCTTCTCTAAGTTTTTCGGCAGTTGCCGGACCTACACCGGGTAAGTCTTCAATTGAAACCTCGGGGGCTTCGTCATCAACGGCTTCCATTAGGATATCCTCTTCTATAGTCAGACTTTCATCCTTCTTACTTGTTGTCTTTTTCTTTTTGCTTGTTGTACTCATTGTATCACTGCTTCAAACCAATGGCTGAGGGTATATGAATGAAGATTTGAGGGGGAAGCGATATGAAATCTGAACATTTACTATCCAATGGGGACAGTATCTACAGTTTCACTTTTCATTCACTTTTAGATTGTGAATCTTCATTCCCACTTTCTGTTGGAAAGGGATTTACTGCACTTTCAGCTTGTTCGTATAAAATATCAATTACATGGTTTACATTGACTCTTTCTTGGTCGGTACTTTGGTCAAGTTGAACACTTAATTCATGCACTCCACGCTCTGGGAAGTTTAGGCTAAAATCCCAAATTGCATCTTGACCATCGGCTATTTGTTCTGTTTTCATGCCCTTACTTTCTGCGTTAGAATCTGTCAACTCCCACGTAATAGTTATCGGACTTCCACCGATTCCCCCTATGTTTTCGATGTTTTCAACGGTTGATTTGATTTGAAGAACCTTTGGAGCAGACCCATCATTGTCTGGTTCAGTGTTGATCTGCATGACATCGGGTTCTGCACTGTTCTGTTCACTCCATTCAATATGCTGTTCTATTCGAATCATAAGAGTCATGTTCTCCGAGTTTTCTTCAACATCAGTTGCTGTAAGAACAATCGAGAACAATCCATGAAGCTCATATTCAACATCGATGTTTGCCGATTCGTCAGCGTTCACTGTTATTGGACTGCGTCCGTCACCTGGTTCTATTGAAAATGTGGCGAGATCAAAGTCTGATGTTGTTCGAGCAAAATCAAAGTTAAGTGTAACTCCTGTAAGTGAAATCTGTGAGCCCCCAATGAAGGATTGCTGGATTGTACCGCTGGTTGAATCGTAGTAAACTACCAAATTGATAACCTTCGCCTCACCTTCTTCATCTGAATCGAGGCAACCGGAGAGTGATGTTAGCAGTACAAGTAAAGAGAACCCTATCGCTTTCCATCCTCCGCTCATGGTTATGGTTACATGTCATCATTGAAGAAATCAATGCCGAACAGACCACTTTTTTTATTATCGGTGGATTGAAAGGGAAGGACCGTGGCCGTCAAAGCAGCGAGGTGGGGTAGTCTGGATATCCCGTCGGGCTCATAACCCGGAGATCGATGGTTCAAATCCATCCCTCGCTACCACTCAGGAATATTTGTGATAGTCGTGCTTCGGCTTCAATGTGTCCATAGCACTCTGTAATCGAACATTCGCAGCAGTGATTCCCTCAGAAATATCCGAACACTCTTGGCGTATTCGTTGAGATTGTTCTTCGCATTCAGAATGTCCGTGGCCGCATGATTCCATAATTGCAAGAATCGGATCGATTTGAGCTGATTTGGCCCCCCCCTCCGGTTTGAGCCAATATTGTCCGTTTTCCAAGATAACTGGGCCCGCTTGTTGGACATCATTTGCGAGAGTTTTGCAATGCTTGGTGGCAACTCCTTCAGTTTGACAAACAGACAACATAGCGAGAAGATTTCCACGTTGAATTTTGTGGGCTTTATGGAAGAACTTGACCGCTTTTCGTTTTTTACCACTCGCCAAATAAACGGTTCCAATACATCTCATGTCTTCTTCCATCGGTGTTAATTTTTGCAATAAGTGGGGTGCAGATTGAAGCAACATCTTCTCCAGTTTTTTACGTTCTCTCTGCAAAACAGAAGAGGCCTTTATCGCCAGTTTGTGTTTTTTCCGCCTAGACAATACCTCGGTGAGTATTCGGAGCCCTTTGACGAGTAAGGTCTGGTTTGCAGCATCCCGGGACTTTTGAGCAAGAAGCATACCTGTAAATTCACTTGACATGACTTCGACCATTTCATAACGTTGTTCTTCAAAATAACGAATCATTTGCGACAGCGTTTGATTCGGGTCTGACATTCCAAACATGTTGAAACCTCATTGATGATTGATTGCTGCAGTAAGCGTTGTGGTACTAATTACGCCATCGATGGTCCGAATATTGCTGAGGATAAATGATGAAAGAGTTGTAAAATCAGGCATTACAATCTTACAATAGGCATCATATTCTCCAAACAATACCATGGATTCGACAACCTCTGGCATTTCTGAAAGCGTCTGTGAAATCCTTTTTTCTAATCCGGGTTTTGTTGAAATCAAAACAATCGCAGTCGCCAATGAATCATGTGCATCAATGGCGGCCATGAGTGTCGATTCGGAACCTCATGTTTAATTCTTGACGTGCTTTGGTTGAATTCGGAGAAGGTCATACAGATGCCGATTTTTGCCATAACAGGATCGCCAGGTACAGGCAAAACGACTCTCTCAAGCCAATTACCGGCAGAACGATTTGACTGCTTTACTGTTGAACAAATTGCAACTCAACTAGGTTGCATAGAGCATCAAGAAGGGGATCTCGTCGTTACTACTGCCCTTTTATCGGATTGGAAATATCAAGGAGATAAAATCGCAATTATCGAAGGACACCTCGCTCATCACTGTGCTGTTGATGCTTTCATTCTTCTTCGATGTCATCCAAATGAACTCAACATAAGACTCTCAAATAGAGACGGTTATGATGCAACGAAAATTCAGAACAATATCGAGTGGGAAATGATTGCAGGGATTTGGACTGAATTAATCGATAGAAGCCCACATTTGCCAATACTTGAACTTGACATGACCAATGCTCTCCATGCCAAAGATTCCATGGAATTGTTCATCTCGCAATATGAGGGTGGAAAGACCGTTCAAGAATCAATAGCACTTGCAATAGACTGGTTAGAACGTTAAATTGTGTCCGAAAGCATATGACCTTTCGATGCTCCGGGAGAAATGAGACCCATGGCTCTAGAACAGTTGAGAAAGCGTTGGGAAGCAATGGCTTCCCCTCTTGTAATGGGCTTGGGTCGGACAAATCCTGCCTTCCTTACATGGCTTGCTTTACCTGTGGGTATTGCAGCAAGTCTACTTGTCCTCTTCGCACCAAAATCAGATACTGGTGCATTGATGCTCATGGGATCTGCTCTCTTGATTGGATTTTCTATGATTCTTGATGGCCTTGATGGACAACTCGCTCGTCAAACAGGCCAAGTTTCTCGATGGGGTGATTATCTCGACCATACACTCGATCGACTTCTCGATGCAATGTGGATTATCGCAATCGCGTCAAGTCCCGCATGGGTTGATGACCCTGCGTTAGGTTGGGCTGCAGCCTGGTTTACAATCCTCGGCTCCTACATGGGAACGCAGGCACAAGCAGTAAGCGGAGGTCGAAATTACAAAGGATTTTCAAGAGCAGACAGAACAATCTTGGCCATCGCAGCGCTTGCAATAACAGGAATATTTTGGCTTATTGGTGTCCAGGATTATTCTGCTATGCCGGGCATGTTTGAACATCTTGAACTAAGTCCACTCACAGCTGTCGTCTTCATTTCTGGGCTTGGTGGAATGTATACGTTCGGAATTCGATTCTTGCAGGCACGCAAGGAAATCATCGAACTCGACACGACTCATCCATTGGAACAGCCTAATACAGATGAATCCGAGTGATTCAAAACGGCTGTAATCGGGCGTTTTCATCTCTGCATAATGCGGTATACTCTTAACAGACGGCGACGACGTTACGGGTGATGGGTGCGAACGCGCTGAACCGGAGTCTACAACCTAAGGCAGGCCTGATGGTCTTGCTTATGCTTCTCATGACTGTTCCGTTGATACCAACATCAGCGGCTGCTGACATTGGTGATGCTTCTAAATTACAAGCACAGGATATTGCCGCATCCTTCGATCCTGTCTCTGAAACGACGACAATTACGTGGAGAAATATCGACACGTTCGATGTAGCATATGTGGCCAATCTTCACCAAGCGACTTATGTCGTGTATCGCCATTCAGAACCGATTACTCAGGGAACAATTGGTTCCGCAACACCCTTTGCAAATGTAACGGCTTGTGAAAGTAACGTCTACATCCAAGCGTATCAGTGTCTTGGTGGCACGAATGGGACGCACCCAGGGCACTCAGCCTCTTTCCTAGTCGGAGCTGGAGTGAATGACACGTACTACTACGCAATTACCACTGAATGGGTTGAAAACGAGCAAACATATTCTTCCTCAGAGTTGGAGTTTGATGCTTCTTCCCTCTACATTGGAGTTCAAGAAGAAACCTCTCCTGTTGAAACACCAATCTTCTTCCAAGCAGAATATTCATTGACAGACAGCGAAACAACTCTATCGTGGTACAATTATCATGATTTACCGAATTCAGATCCAGCAATGCCAGATACCCGTATCCTCGTTTGGCGCTCTGACGGAGAAATTGGAAGAGATAACGGCGGGGCTGTTTATGAAGGCCTGCCAACAAATTATCCAGTGGAATTACTTGCAAATCTTAGTTCCGAGAATTCAGAATATGTAAATCCAATTCCAACGAATACAAATCGTGAATCCTACTATGCAATTACGTACTTCATTCCAAATGGGACTGAATTGGGTGAAGACAAAGTCGATCTTCGTTTCCTCTCAGGAAATGCACTGAGTGAGCCAATTCTTGAAGATAATCTTCCACCATCGCATATCACAGACTTCAACGCAAACTTCGTTGGTAACGTCGACGGAACAGGAACCACAACACTCTCCTGGAGCGGTTCCACAATCGAACAGGATGAGCGCTACGAAATTTACGTCGCTGGTGATGGATTTTCCTCAATCTTTGAGGTAGGCCCAAGTTTAGTTGCAAGCATTCCAGAAAACGTAAATGAAACCGGCGTAAGTCTTGAAGAACGTAATATCAAATACGAATATCCTCGTGATTTACCAGTCGGTTCGCTGGGTTCTGCAACCTATTGCATCGTCCTCGTCGATGAAATTGGATTGTTTGATTCCAATACGTCCTC
>JABGWN010000146.1 GCA_018645535.1 Methanobacteriota archaeon | reverse complement strand
GCATATAACCCTGTGATGATATCAATCCATGCAACGCCGACCTTTACCGGCGCACCTTCAGCTTCGCCAGTAATACTCATGATTCCGCTACGTGCTTGCAATGCCAAATCGTACCCGGGCTCATCTCGTCTTGGCCCAGTTGCTCCATAGCCAGAGATTGAACAAACAATTTTGTCTTTGGGAATGGTTCCAATCAACCGTTCTAGAGTTCCAGGTTTGAAATTTTCAAGAACGACATCGGCATCTGCAATCATTTCAATCAACCGTTGCTTCTCTTCTTTCAAATTCATCTGAATAATAGATTTCCCACGATTGCAACAGAGGAAGTAAGCTGCAACACGTTCTCCATCGAAATCAGTTGTGAATGGAGGGCCCCATCCACGAGTATCGTCACCCCAAGGGGCTTCGATTTTGGTAACGTTCGCTCCAAGATCTGAAAGCATCTGAGCCGTATATGGTCCTGCTAAAATACGCGAGAGGTCGAGAATGTTGATGCCATCTAAGATTCCGCTCATGACAAGGCGAGACATCCGAAAGTGTTGAACCCAACCCTGTGGCTTTGTGAACATGAGCGAGTTGAGAAACCCACGGAATCGTCCGTGGTGGGGCTTGCTTATTTTTGGAATTCTTCTCCATCTTTCTTCAATGGCTGTTAGTGATTATGGGCTTGATACCCACCTTCATCTTGCAGCACTCGAATCCAATGAAGATGGTACGGCGGACTTGGAATGGGGGGATGTACGTCCTGATGATCCGCTCGCAAGTAACCCTGATGATACGAAAGTGATGGAACGTGGATGGTGGCAGATTCTCGATATCTATCCAGAATCGATGCTTCCTCTTGCTGCGTTTTTGCCAATGATGGCATTGATTGGTATTGGGTTATGGCTTGGTAAGGGAAAACCTCATTTTGCTGCATTACTTTCTCTTCATCCATCGTTTATTTTCGCTACAGGGCGCTTATATCCCGAATCCACAGTAGCACTCGCTGTTGCAGGTATTGCGCTTTCCTCAGTGAAACTGTTAGAGGAAGAAGGAACATCTCTGATAAAATGGGTTCTCCTTGCAGTGGCTAGCACCCACACACTCGTTTTGGCAAAAGGACTCTCCAGCAACGTTGGATGGGTTTTATTGGGTCTCCTCTTCACTTGGATTCTTCTCGATCGATTGCTTCCAGCCTTCCAGAACTACTCCCGTAATCCGTTGCAATCGCTATCCATAGGCATACCGCTCTCAATTACGGCTATGGTCGGTCTCTCTTTTGTTCAAGGAGGATCATTTGAGGCAATGCAAACGAATCCGATACAATGGTTGGTTGCACTTCTTGTTGCCTTTGGTGATGGCATAGGACTGTATCTTTTGCTGGGATTAGCAATATGGCCTTTCCTCATGCCCACGCTTCTCAGTATCCGCCGTTCACGTGATTCCCAGACAACATTTCTCACAGTATTTGTTGTCAGTGGAATGATCATCATGACGATGTGGATTGCTTCTTTATGGGTCTATGAAGCGATTCGTTGGGACGTGCCTTTGTGGAAGAATATGATTACGATGGGCAATAATGGACGATATCTCACAGCCCTCAGCATTCCTGTCTTGATGTTGGTAAATCACTTTTTTACTAATCGAGCCTCATATGATTTAGCTCCCGTCCGTAAACCAATGTTCATTGCAATTCTTCTTGTCCTTCCATTATCCATGCTCGCAGGACTCCACGGTCAAACTATGTGGACGGACGATGCTGGTGAAATCGTATCTACAGAAATTCAAGACGGTCAAGATTTCCTCTACATCGATGATGAATCATTAGCAATGCATTGGTTGTATACGTTCAGATTGGAAATTGATCCAGATAGTGATAGGAACATCACTGGCCATTGGCGCTCTCCAGACAGCAATTGGGAAATTGAACTTGACGGGCAACAGATGCTCCAGCGAGGAAATCTCGAGAATGTTGAGATCATTATCATCGCTCCAAATATCGATATAAATCCTCCAGAGAACTGGATATTAATCGGTTCTGATGAGGCTCCGTTCCTCAATGGAGGGGGCGAATGGAAGGTGTTTCAAGCACCTGTAAATGTATCTTGAGACCAGCGAGGGGTTCAAGACATGGCTACGCGAGGACCTTACGAGGGGAACATGGTGCGACGTGCCGGCGCTCACAACGCTTTACCAGATGAAGATCCTATTCAGAGTCGTGAATGGGAACAGTCGGTGGAGCAAGTCATCGAACAGCAAGGCACACAGCGTGCTGAACGACTGTTGCATACTGCTATTGCAGCAGGAAAAGAGGGCGGCATAGACATCGATACAACAACAACACCCTATCTCAATACCATCTCATCAGAAATGCAGGGGGCATATCCTGGCGATCTTGAAATGGAAAAGCGCCTTCACACAATCAACCGCTGGAATGCGATGATGTTGGT
>JABGWN010000145.1 GCA_018645535.1 Methanobacteriota archaeon | reverse complement strand
GGATAATTATGAATTCGGAGGGGCACATAGGATACCAATCGTTGAAAGAGGTGGAATGCTTGGGATGTTACATGGGCATTACAGCAGATGAGGTGCTTGCAGAGATTGGACCTGTGCAAGAAGTCCTCGATGCCCATGATGGAGTTGTCACCGTTCACGATACGAGCGGTGGAAATATCATGCTCTCACTCGATGGTGGCTGCAACGGGTGTTCATCAACTCCAATGACTGCAATGCAGATTTTCTATTCATTGAAAAAACTCGACTCAGTGAATGACGTTATTTTCATCAATGGAGAACTTCCAGAGTACATGCGCACCTTCATCGATCAGAAGATGGAAAAAGAAGCTGCCGAAGGTTCTTCTGACGAACCGGGCGAAATTATTTGATTATTCTTCCTCGGACTTTTTCTTGATACTGTGAGGGTTAGCACCAAACGAGACGTTCTCGCCTTTGATGTTCATTCTTGCTGCTATTGCTAGAACGATACATACGATTGAAAGAGGTCTTGGAAGGTAATTCGAACCCCAGAGTGAACCACCAGCAAGCGAGAGCCACCAGAGCGATGCTGCTGCAAGCAAAAGGCATGTGAAGATGATGTTCTGTACGACTAACTCTGCTTTTTCAGAACGTGAAAAAGTGGCGACAAACATGAACAAGAAGGCAGAGATTCCACAAAACGATTGGACAAGGAATGAGATGATGTCCACATCGACCATGTTGTTTCCACACCAAG
This sequence comes from Methanobacteriota archaeon, assembly GCA_018645535.1. Taxonomy (GTDB): domain Archaea; phylum Thermoplasmatota; class Poseidoniia; order Poseidoniales; family Poseidoniaceae; genus MGIIa-L2. Next base: position 9,618 of record JABGWN010000145.1, on the reverse strand, counting down.
GGGGTTTTTGAAACAATCACTTGCCATCCTTTTTTACCAGTGGGGATTTGAAGAGGGTATGGCAGGGAACGGATTCAAATTACCGAAGGCGAGACCAAACGGTCCACCGTTCTATTCTAGAAATCAAGTTGCAGGTGTATTGCACCAAGTCGCTGTTCTGTTGGAATTACAGGGAGCGAATGTCTTCAGAGTTCGATCGTACCAAAACGGAAGTCGTCTTCTTGGAACTTTGACTGAAGATTTACACGAACTTGTCGTAACAGGTCGCTTGTTTGAGATGAAAGGTATCGGAAAGGGTCTTGGCTCTGCCCTCTCACAAGCAATACTCGAAGGCGAATGGCCAGAAGATTGGCACCGCCTACACAACGATACGCCTCATGGACTCATTGAAATGCTTGGAATACCAGGATTAGGTCCGAAACGAATCAAGTTGATGCATACAGAACTCGGAGTTGATTCGATTGCTAAATTGAAAGAAGTAGCCGAAGAAGGTTTGATTGCTCCAATGAAAGGATTTGGCAAGAAGACTGAGCAACGTATGCTCGATGGTATCGAATTGCTTTCACGATTCCGTGCTCGTCGCCGTCTTGACATCGGACTGAAATACGGATCAGCATTTGAACAACGAATTAGGGACATACCTGGTGTTGAACGGGTTCAACTTGCAGGCAGTGCACGACGAAGGAAGGAGACCATTGGTGACCTCGATATTGTCGTAGGTGTCAGACCAGAAGAACATGAAAATGTTGCAAATGCAATCCTCGCACTTCATGGCATCGCTGATGTGAAGGGTGCTGGAGATTCAAAAATCAGCCTTATTCTTGAAGCAAGTATATTCGAAGATGGATTCTCAGTAGGCCATATCGATGCAAACGTACTGGATGCAATTGGAGGTGATGATTACGAACAGTTAGAAAGTGCTGGAACCATTGATGCCCAAGTTCGATTGGTACCTCCAGAGATGTTTTCGTTTACTCTTGCATACTTTACAGGAAGTAAAGAACACAACATTGCAATGCGTCAACGTGCCATAGATCGTGGATTACGCCTCAATGAATTCGGTTTAATTCCAGAACAAGAAGCTGGAGAACTCAAAGGAATCGAAGCAGCGCAATATTCTCTTCATGCCATGACCGAAGAAGACATCTATGCTCATCTCGATATGCAATGGGTTGCACCTGAATTACGAGAAGACATGGGCGAAATGGATGCTGGAAGTCAACAGGCCTTGCCCCACCTTCTCGAATTACCTTCAATCAAAGGAGCATTGCACAACCATACTGTCGTATCAGATGGAGAGGCTACACTCGAGCAGATGGCTGATGCAGCGCAATCCCTCGGTTGGAACTGGCTCGGAATCGCCGACCACTCTCCTACGCTGAAAATAGCCAATGGAGCGCCTGCTGATCGTCTTCTAGAACAAGGTCAGACCATCAAACAATACAATCAGAAATGGGCAGATGATGGTGTAGATTTCCGACTCTTCCACGGCGTTGAATCAGATATCTTGCCTGGAGGGAAATTAGACCACCCCGATGATGTCCTTAGGGAACTGGACTACGTTGTAGCTTCAGTTCATGCCGTGACAAAATGGAGAGGTAGAGATGAAAATGAGAACACAGAGGAATTACTCAAGGTCCTTGAACACCCAGCAACAACAATCATTGGACATCCTACTGGTAGGATTTTACAAGGTCGTGAAGGATATGAAGTGGACGTATACCGGATTATCGATGCTATGGCTGAACACATTCAAGATGGAAAATTCAAAGCGATTGAATTGAATGCAAGCCCATACAGATTGGATATTGATTACAGACTTTGTAAGTACGCTAAGATTTCGGGAGTACCTGTTGCGATTAGCCCTGATGCACATTCAACGAGAGGATTAGCCGATATTCAATACGGAGTCATGACTGCACGTAAAGGATGGTTGGAAGAAGATGATGTACTCAACACCATGAGCGGAGAATCATTGGCTCAACAACTTGCCCTACAATGAAGCAATAGTTCATCAATCAGTAGCAGGTGGAAAATCCATGCGACTCACACGGACACTCATCATAGGTGGTCTCATGGTGATACCAGGGCTCTTCCTTGGACTCCTTGTTTGGTACCTCCTCGGCCAGCCTCAAAATGGTGAGTCTCCCCTCATTGAGATATTCGCATGCAATCTAATTCCTCTTGCAAGCATAGGATCTGGAATCTTCTTTGGCTGGGTTACGGGCTCCGAATTCGCAGAATAGGTGGCTTCATAATGAAGCGAAGTGAGAAGGCAGAACGCATTCAGCAAATGCTTGAGTCGTTGTATCCTGAAACACCTGTTCCTCTTGATCATGAATCTTCATTTCAACTCCTCGTAGCTGTCCTCATGAGTGCACAGACCACGGATTTGAAAGTTAACGAAGTTACACCAGAACTGTTTCGACAAGGCCCTACTCCAGAAAAGATGGCTGATTTGAAAGTAGAACAAATTCAGATTCTTATCAAACAAGTAGGACTTGCTCCAACAAAAGCCAAGAATATCAAACGTCTATCTGAACTCCTTATCGAACGTCACAGTGGTGAAATCCCCAATACCTTCGACGAACTTGAAGCATTACCTGGTGTAGGGCATAAGACCGCTGGAGTTGTACTTGCACAAGCTTTTGGAATCCCTGCATTTCCTATTGACACACATATTCACAGACTCGCTGCTCGATGGGGCTTATCGAATGGGAGTAACGTAGAGAGGACAGAAAAAGATCTCAAGGCTGTATTTCCTAAACAGGCTTGGAATGATTTACATCTGCAGATCATTTTCTTTGGAAGAGAATACTGCCCTGCCCGATTCCATGATTTGACAACATGCCCAATTTGCTCATGGGCAGCCTCAAAGAAACGGATTTCAGAAGAGGAAAAGAAGAATCGTCCCAAGAGTCGCCGCTCAAACTGATACGCTTAGGTCAAATCCGGATCCAAGAAGTTGAAGCAACATAACCGCTCCAAGTATCAGGAGTGTTATTCTCAAGGCAGGTGTAGTCGTATCTTCATCATAGGCTTCTCGAATGAAAGCATATCCAATCAGTGCAACGCCACCTGTCCCCAAGATTGTTGCAATCGTGTCCATGACTCGTTCAAAGTCATTGTGAGATTCAGTGTCTTTAGCAAACTCGATGTTCCATCCCGGCTCTTCAGTATCATAATCCACTTGATTTGGGGCTCCGCCAAAATCAGGGAGAAGACTCACAAAGGTGGCAAGAAGTATCAGTATCACACCTATCATCAAGAATTTGTGGAGAGAAAAGAGTCCACCACTCATCATGGCTTGTTGAGGAGGATGATACATTGTTGATTGTGCAGGGGGGCCTGGCAGAGGGGTTTGCATGCTCTACCATTTGGTGAGACAGCATATACTCTTTTTGCTTAAACACCGAACACTGAGGAAGCACCTTCCAAGACTACTGCTGTAATCCATGAGGTAATTCCTGCGATCCAAAGTAACTGAATTGCTTGTCCTGCGGCGCTGGTTTTACCTCCACCTCGAAGACGTGTTGCAATTGCAGATACAGCGATGACTTGTCCGAGTACCAGAATTGAAACAATGATCTTGAACATTCGGATATTGTCATCAACTGATCCCGCATCTTCCATAACAGGCAAAGCGACACCGCTACCAAAGTCTTGCAATGCTCCAACATCGGTTTCTGTCAAATTTGTTGCAACACCTGCAATCGCTTCACCAAGTTGAAGCACAATCGAAATTGTAACGTTAAGTGATGTAACGCTGGCGATAAGGAGACCAAGAGCGACACCCCACATCGTGCTTGCAGAAAGAGAACGGCGGCGACGTAGAGAGAGAAGATTTCCTACTGATCGAGATACCATTTCGGCTGTAGCAGCGGGCTTACCTGATGATTGCGACCCTTCGATGTAAATTCGAGTGTAACGAGAAATTACTGCAGAATTGGTATCTGCGTTGAAGTAATCCCAGGCTCGGTCTGAATCGATACGGGTCGACAAACGTCGTTCAAGTCGATCAATCGAATAATCAAGCATACCAAAATCAACACCTCTTAGAGCTTTGATTGTTGCGGAAGGTTCAGCACTTCTTGCTTGGGCAGTTCCACCTAATGCGCGAATAAAATCGGGATAAGCACCGTCTCTCCTCAGAACATTCACCTCTTCCTTTCGAATCAACCAAGCGGGTACCAAGAACGGTGAAAGAGGTGCTGCGAGTAAAATTAGCCCATATCGGTCCCATTGAGTACTGATTTCACTCCAAGAACTTGTCACGACATAAAGCGTCACCAAAAGTAATACTCCAGAAACGGCTCCAGATGCAAGCAACGCTCTTCTGAAGTTTATTCGGAAAGGAGTATCAAGTTCATCACGAGCGAAAATGAGATCTCGAGGAATTGTTGCCCTGAAGGCGAGCATTGCTGCTGCTTGAATAATGAGGAATAGGAAAGATGCTAGGAGCAAAAATCGAAGTCTTGCTGCTACCTCAATTGGAGCATCGTTCTCTCCACCAACTTCGAACAAGACAAGATGGATTCCTGCAATAATAAGACCAAAGAGACCTGCAGTAACCATGGACACATAGATTTCTTGCATGGTATCTACGCTTTCTAATCTGGTGTCATAGAGAGTGTTATACTGTTCAGCAACTGTTTCTTGCTCAGAACGCATGAACTCATCAATGGGTTGTCCAGCTTCAATAGAAAACGCCATTCGATCAAGGAAATCAGTCCACAGTGGGCTAGGACTCTGTTGCGCTACGATACGTGCTGCTTCTGGCAAGGATGTATTCCATTTATCCACAAGCGTTTCAATACGTTGTACTTCGGATGCCAGTTCACCATAATCTCTCATCTGCTTAAGAATATCAAATATGGTCTGAGCGCCTACTTCTCCAAGTGAAAGAATACCCATTCGAGTGATGAACATATGCATTTCTCGTTCAATCATATTCGCAGCACGAGTTACTTCCAAGAGAGGGAAAGCCATTGATCCTAATGCAGCGATTATCGGCAACAAAATCAGCAAAAGTATTCCTGAGAATCCAGAAAATAAGGCCCCTTCTGCCAAACCTCCCGTTAAGAAAATAATAGATAATGAGAAGATGAGGCCGATGGTAAAAGAGCCACCAACGAAGAGCAGGATGAAACGACTAACCGGCATTTCGAGCCGACGGATGGCAATCTGCCACATCGGCATTCGTTGCATAAATCATCTCCCCCTCATCGGTCTTTTTGACTAACCCAACTATCAACAGCACTATCGAAGGTTTCCCAACCGCTGTTGTAGTAGACGTTTAGAAGACCAAATACGTCATCATAGTGAGTTAAATCTCGATTTACCATTCGATCAAGTGCTGAAGCTCGTCGCAACATTTCATCATAGATATCACGCTTATTTGCGAATCCTGCTTGTGCAGCAATCTTGTTTTCAAGAAGATGGGATTGGAACATACCACGGAAATAATGCTTGTCTTTCAGAGGATCCCATTCAAACATACCACGTGTCAAGACACCGTCGCTGTGCTTGTTGTATCCAATGACTTCGTCGACACCAGTAATTCGACGAACAAGGTTTCCGTTTGTTTCGGTAACTTCTTGGAAAATTGCAAAATTAAGGTTGTCAAAGAAACGAATTGGAACATTGATCGGATCCCCTGTGAAACGTTGAATCATCTTGACAATTGAAGATGCGTGGAATGTAGCGATGACTGGGTGCCCAGTTTGCATAGCTTGGAATGCTGTTGCTCCTTCGACACCTCGTATTTCACCGATGATGATGTATCTTGGCCTAGAACGCAAAGCTGCTTTGAGTAAATCGAACATCTCGACACTTGAGTCTTCATTCTTGGAACTACGTGTGACCAAACGTTGCCATATTTTGTGTGCAACTTTTACTTCAGGAGTGTCTTCTGCAGAATATATTTTCACGTTATGGTCAATGAAAGGAAGAATCGCATTGAGTGTTGTTGTTTTACCCGAGGCGGTTTCACCAGATACCAGAACAGACATTCCGTATTCAAGGCACAGCCAAATGTATGCTGCAACTTGAGAACTCATCGTACCCCATTGAATCAATTGGGTAATTGAAATAGTTTCTTCAGCGAATTTACGAATAGTGAATGATGGACCAAGCATAGAAACGTCATCTGAGAAAATGATGTTAATACGAGAACCATCGAGAAGTGCTCCGTCAATAATTGGATTGTTATCAGATACTGGGCGACCAATACGCTCAGACATAGAACGTAGATACCGAGCAAGTGTATCTCGCTCACGGAATCGTATGTTAGAAGCAACAGTTCCGAATACTTTGTGATCCATGTGAATATGCTTCAGTCCTACTGAGTGTATATCTTCCAGCATTTCATCTGAAAGGAGGGTTTCAAGTGGTCCGTTTTTAATCAGGTCTCGGACAATGATATACCGAAGTCGTGCTCTCTGAGTCTCAGAGACGACGACTCTTTTGTCGTCAAGACCGACTATTTCCCAAAGACGACCTCTACGTCGAGTGCCTATGTTGGCCTCAGAATCTAAGATGGTATATCGATCAATCATTTGTCCAAGAATTGTTTCAAACTCCGAGTCAGTAGTGAACGTAGGAGCAGAGGGTGCTTCTTGTAGAAGAGTCTCAACCAAATCACGTCGAATATTTTCTTCTTCCTCATTTAGTTGAGGTTCAAGACCAAACCAGAGAACTTGTCCTCCTCCGTCCTCATCAGCTGGAGGTTCGTAAATATGGACAAAAACAGGTTCTTTGGTGATGTAAATGAGATTAAGAGGGCGTTGTTTCTTTGCATCTCGATCTAATGGTCCATAATAGACTGGCCTGGAACCGTATTTCTTTTCGAAGTCGTTCACCCATGTTGCTACGTGATTGTGAGCAGCCATTACAGAGGCGAGATCTCCTCGTGCAAATTTGAGTTCTTCATCAGCCATAATTACACCTCAGCTTACCGCCGTAATGTCGACAATGAAGCCCATACCGGGTTCAACTCTCCAGCCGATTGTGGATTGTACAGGACCTGCAGCTCTCAAATAGCGAGTCACAATTAGCGTTCTCTTCAAGTCTCCACCGATCAGATTCGTTGTAAGATCAAGAACAACTTCTGCGCTAGCACGCATTGAATGAAGGAGTTTATGATCCATCTCATCTCGATCAACCGTGAGCATTATACTCCGGCCAGTTGATGCGATTCTTCTCAATCGTTGAATAAGATTGAATCGATCTTGGTCATTCATACCATCAGGCATGAGAGAACTTGCAGCATCAATGATGATGATATCTGCTTGTTCGATTGCTTCACTTTCAAGGACTTGGTCGATACCAACATTTGGAATTGGTTCAGCAACAGTACCAAATCGCGAGAAGATCATCAAATTACCATTGGTTAAGGCATCAGTGACGCCATAACCGATGGATTCAACTTGTTCAATCCAACCACGAGTGGTTAATTCTGTTGTAATTACAAGTACCTTAACTCCATTTTCAAGAAGGCCATGTACGAATCTCTGGCTGACCAGGGACTTTCCAGCACCAACTTCACCAGCCAGTAAGATGAGGCTGCGATTGGGGAGTCGAAGACCGAGTGAATCGGCAAGACTGTCTGTTTCAACATCGTAAGGGAATCCATCCTCAATTGGCTTTGGTTTCTCAGTTAATTTATCAACCATGTAAACGCACCTCCAATGAAATTGTGTCTGTACCACGATAACCGTTGGTAACCTCAGATGAGACGATGACCGTAAGAGAAACATCAGTCCCATTGGCATATGACCAAGATGTTGAGTTAACTGTTACTTCGACCAAGTGATTGGAATCCCAATCAGTACCTGCTGCAGGAATTATAGCAGTAGTAATCGAAGAGGTCACCGTAGATCCATCAACGAGAACAATGAGTGTACTCGTATCGAGAAGAGTCGTACCAGTATTTTGCAAGTAAAACGTCATCTCATCAGGATTTAGTGTGCTATTGTAGGCAACCATCATAGGGTCTCCTGCAAATCCAAGACTTGTATCTTGGTTAACTTCCATCGCACGAGTTTGATCTTGAGATGCCCTTGCCATGTCCCCCCATTGATTAATGAGAACGACACTTACAAGCCCTGAGACCAGCAATGCTGTTGTCAAGAAGATGAAAGAAGATGCTCCGCCGTCTGCCATTTAGTCACCTCATGCTAATGTGTTTACCATTGTTAATCCCATCGATGTCAATGAAATTCGTTCGTAGGATGTAGCACCGTCTTCAGCCCATTCGATCTGAATGGTTTCGCCTGGATACCAATGTGTGGTAATACCGCTTGTTACCGAACCAAGATTGGTTGGTTCTTCGCTGGTACCTCCATCAAGGAAAAGCCAAGCTTCTCGATTCTTGATGGTCACTGGACCTGTATTCGTTAAATTACTGTAAATGAAATTCCCTATATCTGATGAGAATGTTGCACCTGTTGAAGTAAGCGGTTGACCTGATATGTCAACGATAATTGTAGGAGGGGACGAGTAATTCCCGCGATTGGTGATTGTCACGGTTTCTATTCCTCCTGCAGCGTCGACTGTGAAGGTTCCTGAGAACCCTCCAGATCCACTTTGTTCAACGAGTGTTCCATCTTGGTATCCGCTTCCATTCGTGGTGATGGCAACGGTCAAGACCGCACCTTCCCACAATGTTGCGTCATCGATTTGGAACGATGGTATTGGCTCTCCGGCATCATCAATAATCTCAAGGCTGGTTTCCATTCTGTTGTCAAGACTTTGCACTGCAAGCGCAAAGACCAACATCAGAGATGTTCCAACGATGAGAGCACCGATTCCGACCGAAGCACCCATGTATCATTCCTCCGAAAAGGGAGTTTTATTTCTCCAAGATTCAACGATTGCAGAGAACGTCAACAACTTTCGGTGTGAAAGGTGATCATTCAATGCAGCTTCTGCTTCGCCAGGTGCTGCAAGTTGAACAATAGCGAGGACTGAACGCCCTTCAACATCGGTCAACATACCGCTTTGAACTGCTTTTTGAGCAAAACTGACTGCTGCCATACCGGATAGATTATCCAGCAAAAGGGCTGCAACCATTGCTGCTCCAACACCATCGTTTGCAACTTGCTCGTAAGAGCCCTTTGCAAGGAATGGGTTTGCAGCAAGTGCTTGTGCTTCATACAATTCAACAAGTCGTGCTTCGTCTGAATGACGTAGGCGATCAACGCCGTCTCCGACAGGAAGTACTTTCCCGTCAGCGGTGACAATCGTATCGCCAGTCATTCCATCGATAGAGTGATCATCAGCCCCTTCCGTTCCATGGTCTTCGGATAGTTCTCCATCTGCTACAGCAGGGGACGAGATGGATTCTTCCATCTTGTGCTCTACTAAGCGGAGTACATCCTCGACCATGTCGAGACGACTGCTAATCATTCGTTCTAATCCAGATGTATCAACCTGAGCGTTAACAGGCGCTGCCGGAGCTAGCGTTGCTGCAACACTTGGGACTGATCCTATACTGTTTAGGCGTGCTCGAGTCGGACCGGGTGAAATGGTCCAAGCATCTTCTTCACTCAATTCCCCTTGCTCAGGGAGAGGCACTTGTTCGATGGCCACGTTGGCCATAATTTTCAAGCGCTCTTC
>JABGWN010000144.1 GCA_018645535.1 Methanobacteriota archaeon | reverse complement strand
TGTTAGTTGAGTATTCACCGATGTGGTTTAATACACCCTCGATTTAGGACGGATTCCTAGGGCTCGTGGTCTAGGGGTTATGACGTCGCCTTGACATGGCGAAGATCGAGAGTTCAATTCTCTCCGAGCCCACCATGATTTGCCGTTAGTGGAGTTCCAATTGACGTTATTATTATTTGCCAATTGAAAGGCGATTACCCATAACTCATAATTCCTCGGAATCAGGAATATCAGATTTTTCGAAATTCGATTTAACCGATGTTAATGGTTCATCTTTAACAGTGAAATCTGTAGATCCTCCAGACCATTCGCGCACACTTTCACTTTGCTCAAAAGCCTCTTCCACTATCTCGCCCTTAGGACCTAGAGAATACGCACTTGGTTCAACAACAGGCACCTCGATATTTTGAACTACACGAGGGGCTTCACGTTCAACAAGGTGTGCTCCGGAATGAAAAGTGCCACATCCAAGGCACCTGTATGCTCCCTTTTGGTCAATACATCCGCAATTTGGGCAGACTGATAGTTCTTTGAATAGTTCTAATTTATCTACTGACATCTCAATCTTCAATAAACAGATCATCTTGATATCCAGTGACTAAATCTCCAGTACCATCTTCTTCAATAGTGACTAGATTCTCATCATCATCAAACTCAACAATGACTCCAAACACTTCTTCATCATCTAACGTCAGACCTACGTGAGAACCGATATCGATGTCATCGTCGTTTTCCACATCATCATCATCATCAAATTCTTCTTCTTCTTCATGGAGTTCTTCCTCCACTTCATCATCCGATTCGTCGACTGTTTCTTCTACTTCATCATCGTTTGAATCTTCACTTTCGATTGCTTCATCAACCTCTTTGCGGTCATTTTTCGAGTCCTTTATGGCTCTAGCTCTAGCTCTCCAACCAGGTACTATGTAGAGGTGAGTGAATAATGAACCTAAAAATCCAATACTGCCTAAGATGATGAAAAGAATACCATCCCAGTAAAATCCTGCAGGCATTGAGCTAGAACCATCTTCGCCCGCAAATGGCGTTAATGAGTTCTTACATTCATCAATTTGTACTGTGTCTACACAAGGATACACATCGCCTTCTAGATATGTGATTGATCCATCTTTGTAGAATCCATTTTCTGTGTTAAGTTCAATATTTCCACCTTCCCCATTTACAAATGGTGCTAACGAGCCGTTAACAATCCACATAACGATGAAGATGAATAGGGCAGTGTGAATTAGAGGCCAGAAAACATCATTCCATTTCTTGGACATCATCCTTGATTGCATCTTACTAGGGAATTCCACCTTACTCGACAAGGTATTTTCATCATCCTCGTACTCTTCTTCGTATTCTTCCAAATTCTCAATAAATTCTATTAAATCCACATGTCCGTTTCCATCATCATCCAAGCGTTCAAACAGATGGTCCATTTCTTCATCGCTCAACTTTTCGCCTATGTATGATTCGACTTCAGTTCTTAACTCTTCAATGTTGATACTGCCATCACCATTCTTGTCCAAGTCTTTGAAAACTCGACCTGGGCTACTTCCTGCATCATCCATTGCTTCTATCAATATGGCAACTGGGTCTCTTCGACCACTTGTTCTATCTGAATCTAATTGAATATCCAATGCCTCTAATGCACTGACAAGTTCCATAGGATCCACTCTGCCATCGGAATCTTCGTCTAAATTACTGAGTATATCATATACTTCGCTTGGAGATAGTTTATCGCCGGATAATTCCTCGATTCCTCTTTGTAATTCAGGACCATCAATCAACCCATCATCATCGGAGTCCATTGCTTCGAAAACTTCACGGATAGTCATGTTACTTTGTAATGCAGCAATACCCAGTCGGTGTAAAGAGGAATTTTCAGATTCTTCGGATTCTGCATCATCTACAATCATTTCCTCATCGAACGTTTCAACTATTGATTCTTCATCCTCAACATCTTCAACAGGCTCATCTTCAACTTCTTCAGATTCCACATCATCCGAAGAGGATTCTTCAGAACTGTCATCTTGCGCGGTATCAGATGGAATCACTTCTGTAGTTGATTCCTCGGAAGAAGTAATCGAGAATGCCTCAGCTGCCGCCTTAAGTTCTCCTTCAGTTAGATATCCATTATCATTTGAATCATAATCTTGGGCATGTAGTAAAAAGTCATCACGTTGGGTAATCGAAAACTTTTCCATGACTCTAACTAGTACATTTTCGGAAAATTCTTTCGCAGCAGTTCCAGTATCTTCTGAGTCTGATGCCGTCTTTTCCTCTTCTGCAACCATCGTTTCGCCTGTAATAGTAAAAACAAGTTCTTCTAAACTTATTTGACCATCGTTATCCGAATCGAATTGTTCGACAAGTCGATCGACTTGTGAAGGAGGTAAATCGGCAAGATTTAGTTTGAGTAAAGCATCTTTTAATTCGTCAGCATCAATTGACCCGTCACCATCGGAATCCATTTTTGTAAACAATGCACTGACTTCAATACCGGTTTCTGTAAACCATTTTCTCAAAACATCTACCACATCATCGGCAACAAAGTATACGCCGCAATTAGGGCAACTTTTGGAATCTAGCGGCACAAGAGAGTTACAAGCACCACACTCTCCAAGAGATTCATCGGAGACGCCAGAGAATTGAATACCACACTCGGCGCATTCTTTGGAATTTAGTGGAATTACGGCTCTACAAGAACCACATTCGGCCATCGGAATTTCATCGGATTTGTCGTCGGACATCTTCACACCCGTATAAGGCAAAACCTTGATGAATATAATCATTCATGGGATTTTATTGTTGAAATGTAAATATAAGAAGTGTTTGGGGTAAATAGGTGCGACGATGAAATTCGAAGGAGGGAACATATTTTCCATCGATTATTCGACTCAAGATGAATTACTAGCCCTGGCCGATAAACTTCTTGAAAACACTGACTTTGAAGTTAAATTAATGTCTAGAATGCCGCCAAGAAGGTTGTTAGAACATATTGATATCTCCAAAATAGATTTATTCTGGCTCACTGAAAGAAATACCGAATATTCGATGCCTCCAAATCTGGTATCAATAAGCAATGAAATTAATACTTTGAATACTGACGTAGAGCAACTAATTATCATCGATGGATTTGAATGGTTGATTGACCTTCATGGAAAAGAGAACATACTTAATTTCATAAATGATATTTCGGATTCATTATATGGGACTAAATCAAGAGTAATATTTCCCATTGATGAGTTAAGTTTTGATAGCGTATGGGTCTCTAGGATGCGAAAGGTAGTCCGCCACATAAAGTTGGACCATTCGG
>JABGWN010000143.1 GCA_018645535.1 Methanobacteriota archaeon | reverse complement strand
GTCAACGATTAGAGTGGGTATTACAAGAATTGCATGGTATGAGTAATCCTGATGGACTCACAGTACCTCTTCTTGGAGTTACACCTGAAGAACTAGAAGTTCAAATCAAGGAAGTCGGTTCAGAAACCCATGTTAAGATCAGTATTCAACAAGATGGAAAGGCTCCTTTTGAGCGAGTCCTACCCCTTAACGGTGAGCAAGCTGAAACATTGCGAGTTCACTTCGTTAACGGAAGACTTCACCTTCGCTGGTGATTCAACCATTCTTGTAACTCAGTTCAGAGATCATTCTGTCAAGAGCACCTTGTGCCGATTGTTGATGTTGGGCACCAAGTTCTTCTCGACCATATCGAGCCATTTCGAACATATTGTCCAAGGCTTGTAATGATTCCTCGCTAAGTCCAGGGGTCGCCTGACGAATAGCCACTTCGAATTCACGAACTGTTTCGAAATCTCGACGCAAGAGTCCTCTGGTTTGGAGGGAACTACACAAGTTCTGATAACAGTTGAAAATCGCTTCTCGTATCGAGTCACCAGCAGCGAGAAGTTCTGCAGTATATTCGAAGACTTCTGCCATTTCTGACATCAATTCTGTTTGCTTTCTTCTTCGATACATCACAGTACCTGTTGCTACGGCTGCTGCCAAGAACAAGAGAACAACGTATGTCCAGGCGCTAATGCCTGCAGCTTCTTCTTCATACTTGTATTCAGGAGAGAAGCCTTGAGACCTGGTGAAGTTGAAATTGGTAAGAGTCTGTTCAGAGAGACGCGGGTCAGTAATATCAATATCAAGACTGAGTTCTCCAAATGTGTCAGTATCACCAAATGGAGGATCATTATTGAATTCAAAGGTTGCGACACCATCCGAATCTGTGAGCGAAGTCATAGTTCCCAATCGGGATCCGTCTTGAGCATTGAGATAGAATTCAACAGCAATACCTGCCAATCCTTCCGAGGTATCAACTGCAATAATCGATACGCTACCATCCACCTTTTCATCTTCATTCTCAACAATCGTATCGATTGACGGAGTTATATCGGCATTGACCTTAACATACAATGGGTGGGCACGGGAGGCTCCGTTGATGTAAAGGGCGGTATCTCGTGGAACATCAAGACTGATGTATTGAGGTCCAGGGAGTAATGAAGTTGGAGTTGTTGCAGTGAGTGTGAAATTACCAACGCTCCATTCATCCTGAACTCCACTGAAGCAGAATGCTTCTTCGAAACCATTGATGCAGTTTGAACCGTTACCAATGTAGATTACAATATTTTCAAAGACTTCTCCAATCCCACCTATTTCAGAAACACTTCCAGTTAGTCTGATTGGATTGGCAATGTCTGAACGAACAGAGGTTCCAGTTGAAGTTCCATCAATTGTGATGAGAATATCTGCCCACACAGTGACTGAACCATTCGAAGATGCACTAAGATGCTCTTGCGTTCCTTCAAAGATGACTTCAATTGAGTGACCGCTTCCTCGGCTTAGATCCATTCCAGCAAGAACTGTTGCAGAATATTCCCCTTCAGAGTCTGTAGTAACAGTTGTCATCAAGACACCATCGAGGTAAACAAGCACATTTTGATTTGCAATACCGTCTTGGTCAACGGTATCGATATCGAATAAGCGTCCTGATATCGACCAGAAGTCACCACGTGTTGCGTCAACTCCATCTACAAACTCTATTGTTACTGCAGAGCGATGAGAAAGGAAGAAAGATTGGTTCGCAGAACCTTCTCTGTAGTATCCCTGAGCGATAACATCTGCTTCAAGCAAATTATCACCGAAGTCAAAGAAGTCTTGAACAGTCCAATCATATGAGAACGTACCATCAGCACCAGTTGTAACTTGGCTTAGGACAAATCCGTCAACCTTCAGTTCGACAACATGACCTGCAATCGGCTGAAGTTGATTATCAAGCACAGTTCCTGTAATGGTCACTGTATCAGTAACTGCAAGCGGGCTTGGAATTGAAACGTCAACCAGAATCTTGCTGTAAATCGTCCATGTTCCGTTTGAATCACTTGGGAGGAAGAACGAGGTTCCATTGAATTGTGTTTCGAGAACAACTGGGCCGAGCGTTGCATCAGCAGGAACTGGAATGACCGCAGTAAACAAACCAGTTTCATCAGTAGAAACATTGGTCATCCAAACTCCACCGAGGTAAATATCAATACTTTGATCGAGTAGTGGGTTGTCAACAATATCAAGGAGTCTTCCTTGGATTGTCATTGTATCTTCACGATCCACAGAACCTGTCGCTGTGATTAAAAGAATTTGAGTTGGTACGCTTACATTGAAATTAATCATATCGCTGCTTGCCATGTAGAATTCTGGGTCAACAGCATCACCGATACCAATTGGGTCAACCCAATCGCGTCCGCCTGTAAATTGAACTTCGACCATGTGTCCACCAGATGGAGTTGATTCAGGTACTGTGTAGACAATCGAGAATGCACCAGTAAATGCATCGGATTGGACGCTTGCAACAGGAACACCATCCACAAGCATACGGACAATTGCTACAGATTCCACACCATCAACATACAGTGGCAATCCTAGGTCATCGAGTAATGTCCCATTGACATACAAGATTTCTCCCGCAGTCAGTTGTTCTGTATGTTCTAGAATCGTCATATTGGTTTGTGCCAGAGTTACGTATTGTGTCGAAGCATTGAATCCGAGTAATCCAGTGGTTCCAGAAATTCCAAGATATTGAGCGTGTACATTCGAAAATCCAACGGTTGCATTGAACGGTACAAGGAGCGACCCATTTGCAGTTCCATTCGTTGCTGTTGTTACAGTGACTGACACTTCATCAGTTTGATCTGTCGCAGGTAGAATGAACGTAATCTGTTGACCACCTATCGCACTTCCAGTATTATCTTCAAGAAGAATTCTGACATCAAGCAGTGTTCCACGCTCAGTTCGGTCGTTCAACGTTGGTTGTCCAAGAGCATCGAGTGATGGTTCTAAGAACGTAATAATTGAATATCCTCGGCTATCGAATGATGTATTGTTTTTCGAACCTACATAGAAGTTCACTGTTGGAACAATTGATGCTTCAAGCAGGTGTGTTCCAGCCTCAAATCCAGGCGTTAGTGTGAGAGTGGCATTCCACCATCCACCATCTTGTACCGAGCCATTGCTCACAGAAAAGCCAACAGGTTGGTCATCAATTGTGAAAAGAACATTCGCAGTTAGACGAGAACCATCACGGTTCATCAATCCAGTTCCATTGTCTGAAACCACACGTCCAGAGACATTGAAACTTGACCCCGCCACAGGATTATCAGTGATTTGGTCAACGACAAGGAAAGTAAGTGATCGTACTGTTACACTCGAAAGATTTGCTTGTGTTGATAACAAATCAGTACTTCCGTTGTAGAAGTAACTGACAATAATAAGACCAAGCGGATGGCTGTTTGGAACACTAAACGAGGTGTTTGCCGTACCAGAACCATCTGTAGTCACTGTCGGGAGCCATGTCTCATGGAAAAGTGTTGTAACATTAGAATCAGCAATAGGCCTGAAATTGAAACTCGATTCAACTAAAGTTGCACTGAGGTTAACTGTCTCTCCTCTGTTCACTAAGACTGGATTGCCTGGCTGGAGGCCTTCTAATTGGGTAACTCCGAACACAAACACAGGACTCGAAATTTCAGATGCAAGATAGTACAATGATGAGTCTTCAACAACCTCGATAACGAGTGTTCGCGGGCCACGGACAGTTCCATTGTTTGACACATCGGTTGGAACAGTCAAATTGAAACTACCGTTTGAAAGAGTTGGCACCCCACTTCGAAGAAGTTCTTCTGGGTTTGAGTCCCAGTACACATCAAGACGCACACCGGAAATGAGAGCTCGCAATGGATCATCATCATCAAGGACTTGTCCCTGTAAATTGAAGTCAACACCTGCAGTTATGGTCGATGGCAAGACGTCAATACGAATGTCAGTTGGGACTTGTACTGTCACGTTGACAAGTGTACTATTTCCAATTCTGCGGCTATTTCCGACTGCTAACGGATCCGTTAAATCATCTGCAACCAACATCTGAAGAGTGTATTGACCTGGGGCAACATTGGATGAACTCCATGTGAAGGTGGCATTACCATCCACGTCCGTTACTGCAGTCCCTAAGGAGACGTTGGTGTTCCCATAATCCCAGATGTAATCAATTGTAACACCCGAGATGTTGGAATTGTCTGCTACATCAAAGACGCTCGTATTGAACACGACTGGATTGCCTGAAATGTATTCCATGACGGAAAGTTCCTCTTCAACTAAAAATTCGGATTCAATACCTACAGTAACTGACGGCAAGACAGGTGGATTCGGTGGCGTAGACGTATCTACCACACGGTAATATGCACCGCCCGGAGGCGCCATTGCTTCAAAGTTGAAGTCAATAACAACCTCATATCCGTTTGATGGAAGGATGGTCGGCATTACAACTGTGAGATTGAATGTGCCAGTGGCATTATCGAGCATACCATTTGCAAGATCGATTGGGAACCCTTCCGAATCAAGCATTGTCATAGAAATGACAGTATCGTTACCAAGTACCCTTTCGTTCGTGTATAAACCATCAAAGAGATCACCGACAACATATGTTGTGTTACCAAGGTGAGTCCAATCTTGTAAGACACTTACATTCCAACCAAGTTCTGCTTGAACTCGAATTGAACCATTATCCATCCCTGATTGATACAATTCAGAACCGTTGTATTCAACGTCAAGGACGTAATCATTTGGCTTTAAGGTTGAATCAAGAGGCCAAGAGAGCGTTAAGAGAGACGAATCAGGATTACTGGTTGTGTTGACCCATGTTCCGTTAAAGTAGAACGAGTAATCTCCCGGAACAGCAAGTCCAACTTCGACACCCATGTGATCTGAGATTTGAACGAGAACATTTGTAGGCTCACCACGCAATTGTGGAGTTGCAATAATCTCAAAGTTCAATATACCGACAAGAGAGTACTGCTCAACTCCGCTTAGATTTGCATCATCTGTAGATTCGTAGAGATCAGGGTAAAAGCGCAATCGTGTTTCTAGGAGTCCTGCTGCAACGTTAACGTCAGTAGAATTGAGGAAGAATTGTATGTTGAACGCCCCATTTACAGATTGGTTGAAGATTTCGATCCATTCTCCACCGCTGTTATTCTCACGCATGGAGAAGGAGAGATTTCCGTTCATACCGACAGGAGAAGCACCGATTGTCAAAGCAGTTCCATTAACCCAAATATTGTCATCCAGAAGAAGAAGACTGGAGTTTGTCTCAGGACCTTCAAGCGTAGCAGTCAAGTTCGGAGCATCTCGTATATCGAGCGTAATTGATTGCATCA
The DNA here is from genome assembly GCA_018645535.1 of Methanobacteriota archaeon. Classification (GTDB taxonomy): domain Archaea; phylum Thermoplasmatota; class Poseidoniia; order Poseidoniales; family Poseidoniaceae; genus MGIIa-L2. Next base: position 8,057 of record JABGWN010000143.1, on the reverse strand, counting down.
CTGGACGTAGATGATATGTTGGAGCAGTCAGGCCTGTAGCTGATTGAACCCAACCTTCGTAACCCAATATTGCGCTTATGTTTGTCTTTGTCTCGAGTTCGTCAAGAGTAATTTCAAAGGTCCAAGTACCAGATGGACTGACAGTGGTGGTCAGATTTTGAGAACCATTAACAGAGGAAGTATACGACAACCATACTGTCGAGTTTACCACTTGTGAAGCATCTGAGAATGGTATTTGCTCATAACCAATGAATCCTTCAATTGTCGTGGTTGCTCCAGCACCAACAATTGGTGAATTGATGGCATTTGGAGATGTGTGATTAAGCGTAGCATCATCTGTGACGTTCATCCACCATGAGTTACTTGGACCAGTAACTGTCGAGTTTGGAGTAAGAATTGTCTGCGCAGATACGTACCCTTTCTGTTCCACTTCAAGCATAATCGCTCCAAAGCCAGGAGGAATAATTTCAGTTGGAAGACCTTGCAGAGTAAACGAACCGCTTGCATCAGTCATTGTGACATTGATGAGGCGTTCAGGAGTATTCAATCCACTAGCACCTGCAAAAGCGTCAACGAGAGGAACAAGATAGCCCTTCACTAGAAGTTCTTCAACGGCCGTTTGATTGTCAAGGAATCCGATATCTCCTGTAATTGTGATATCGCCGTCACTTCCATCACGATCAAAATTAACGGGAGAATAGGTGACATTTCGAATATCAAGTTCTGCAGCATCTGGACATGGATCGAAAGGAACCCACCCGAAATCAAGTCCGCCAGCTGAACTCGATTGTTGAATTCGAACTTCAGCCCAGGTTCTCAAATGTTGAGCGCCTATAGCATAGCCGTTACCATTCCAATCGCCACCCTTGAATCCGCTAACAAGACGTGCTGGAAGCCCGATAACACGGGCCATAGTGACAAAAGTTGTAGCGAATTCACTGCATGTACCTTCGTTTGCTACTTCAAGTAGGAAGGTGGACAGATCTTCTCCATCAACCAGTCCTGAACCATCAAAATTGAGTTTAAACTCTGTAGAACTGTTGCCTTCTCGCAAGAACGTTTCCAATGCAAGTGCCTTGTCGTAGGCATTGACTGCGGAAGAATCAGTGATGACACCGTTTGTAATGTTCATAACAACCGAGCGTGCATCTGTCGTGTCGGTGTAATAAGCAGGCAATTCAATTTCATACGGGAAGCCTTGCCCTGCAATACTGTTGCTAGCAAGCACGTCCCAATCGAAGTAATACTCTGGCTGTTGAACGATGATCTCTTCGACAAATCCACCAGATACTTCGTAGCGATGTGTGTCGTTTGTTCGTGTCAATATTACAGCAGAATCAGCCCAGAAAGAGACGTTCGTCGTCGAAGCTGGCAACGGTAGAGCGCCTTCACCAACTGGGAAATTATAGGTGATTTGCCATGTAATGGTGTCATTGGCAAACGTTGTACTCGCCATGTGCGTTAAGTTCGTGAACGGTGGAACCACTTCAGAGGCTGGGTGAACACTGTTGTCATGTGTGAAGGAGTTGCCTGTAGGAATGTCGTTTGTATACTTCCTCCAGTACTTAGTCAAGTCTTCTTCTACAGAGCCTGTTGTGTTATTTGCCCAGAAGATGACATCGTTTTGAGGCATATCATCGGTCGGATCAAAGAGATTAAACGGAGCACCTACGCAGTTGAAGAACCAGAATTGTTGTGGGCATTCAGCACCATCAAGCATACCTCCACCATCAGTGTCGGGGTTTCTCCAATCAGAACCAGTTGCATTTTCTACTGCGTCAGGTATACCATCGTTATCATAATCGTCTGGGAGTAAATCATCAGAGGGATCATTTTGAGGATTGGTGCTATCGAAATATTCAGTTCGATCGTCAACACCACCGTTGTCTGTATCGACAGACAAGTAGTCAGTCACCCAGATATCTGTGGAGCCATTTGTAATTCCAATGAATGCGAGATTGCAGCCTGTTGTATTTTCAAAGTAAGAGTTGATACCATCACCGTCTTGGTCGAGAAGGTTGAAACATGGTTCGGTAGGGTCAGTGTTATCGAAGACTTCATCGTAATCATTTACGCCATCACCGTCTGTATCGACAAGTGTTGGATTTGAGAACCAACCAAATGTCCCGAGTAATTCCTGCCAGTTTGCGAGTCCATCGCCATCAGAATCCGTATAATCATCGTCACAATATGTCCGAGTTGTACCAATTGTTCCGTCGCTGTTAGCAGCAGTATGGCAGAAGGACCCATTGCGGTTGTCAACAGAAGTTGGCGTCCCCGTAGGCCCAACCGAGACGCCTTGCATGACATTGTTGACCACACTTAGATATCCGAATGAAGCAAACGTTCCCGATACGTTGTAGAATCCAATACCTCCGTTTGGATTAAATCCACTTCCGTCGGTGACTTGCAGTTGATTTGAACCAGACGTATAAGAGACGAAACTGGTGGAGAAGTCGACGAGGGAATCACAGGGATCTGTTCCGTGGCTTACGTTACGTTCATCTCCGTCATTGATACCTCCAAAGTCGGTATCTGCAATGTTCCATTCAGTGCAGGAGAGATTTTCTTCCCAGTTTTGGATACCATCGTTATCTTCGTCGCCAGAGTCCTCTCTTCGAGTTGGATCAGTTTCACCTGCGTCTACGATTCCGTTTCCGTTAGCATCTTCTTCACCGTCATCGAAGGCATCATCGTCTGTGTTGTTATTTCGAGGGTCTGAGGCTTGTGGAGGGTTTCCATATGCACCGTTGACTTCGATTCCGTCTGGGATTCCATCGCTATCCGTATCTGAACTTGTTGGGTCGGTTAGAAGAGTTAGGGCCTCGTAAGAATCATTCAATCCGTCATTATCGGTGTCGCTGTCTTGAGGATTTGTTGAGGTGATTCCATCTACTTCAGCGGTAAGGGTGGCGCATGCACCTGGACCGATGCCTTGGACAGGGTCGCAAGGAGAGACTGTTTCTGTAGGTACACCATCAGGGCCTGGCCTGAAACACGGCACTCCACCACAATTTGTGGTCCATGCTGGGTTAACATATTCCATGAGATTGATCAATCCATCGTTGTCAGGATCTCCATTTGGACCATCTGCGTTTGAAGCACTGGTGGCATTTAGATTGTTAGCTGCTTCCCAGCCATCTGGCATACCATCCCCATCAGTATCCCATCCAGTCGGATCTTCATCAGCGATACCATCACCGTCATCATCATCTGATGAACAATCTGCATCTCCGTCGTTATCAGAATCAGAACCATCGATTTGACCATCTTTGTCATCGTCGAAGTTGTTTGCACAAATATTTCCAACAGGATCTTCATCACAAAGAATGACATTGCCTTGTCCGTCACTACCTGCGTCACCACATTTTGGTTGATTGAACTGCATTGCATCCTCTTCATTCCAGTCATTTACAGGAATGGTGCCGTTCCACCATACACCGTTGTCAAGGACACCAGGTGTTGCGCTGTTATCCCAGTTCGTTGGTTGAAGGTAAGAGTATTCTTGCAGATTGGACATACCGTCGCCATCAGGATCGCCGACTGCCCCGTCACCACCAGTTGAAGAAAGCGGGTCTAAACCGTACTTCCATTCCCAACCATCTGGTAAACCGTCATTATCAGAATCCCAGTCGGTTGCTGCTGTGTTGATGAGATATTCTAGACCATATGTCAGTCCATCGCCGTCTTGATCAGAGGCTGCACTTACGTCAACAGAAACAAAGTCAATTGCGGCGAACGTAGAACAGATCATCAAGACAACAAGAAATAGGGACTGCGCCACATTTCTTCTTCTAGATCTGTCAATCCCCACGTAACTCGGAGCATTTTTACTCAGCGGGTCCGCATCATTCATGCTTCATGGTCGTCCCTATAGCACATAAGGGAAATGGTACGTTGTTCATACAATCAAAGAGAATCGTCGTCGGTTTCAAGTTCAACAAGTTCCAATTCAACCTCTGATGATGCATCCGGAGAAGGGGAAGATTCGAGACCATCCCAATCGAATCCAGGTTCTTCTTGGAGAACTTCTGTTGGTTCGACCATTGAAGCATACATTGTCGCTTTCATCTTGTTCTGTCCACGACGATAAAGACCGAATCCAAGCAGTACAAGTACCGAGAGGAACATGACCAGCGTTGTTGGTTCAGGATCTGCTAATTCGCTCATGATGGCATTAATAATTCCAGAACTTTCGGTCTTGAAAGAGAAGGTCGGTTCTTGAGTGTAACAAATTTCAGGGTTGCATGGATATGGATTTTCTTCGTCCATTGGCACAACAGTCAATTGGAAATCAACCATTTGACCATTCTTTACGTTTGCAGGTGCTGTAATTTCGAGCGTGAAGTCTTCACTCGAGAAGGCAGGAAGAGAAAGCGAAACGAAATCGCCACCATCGAGAGTACCGTCCCAGCCATCAGGAGTATCCAAAGTGATGAAGACTTGTAATTCTACATTGTTTTGGTTTTCAATTCTGTACTCGACATCTATTGTTTCGCCTGCTCCGATTCGTGTAGATTGAGTCTTTTGCTCTACAGCAAGCCTACCCGGTTCAACTTCACTGCTAATCTCAACAGTAAGTGGTAGGTCAAAGTAACGAGGTTCATCACCGCCATCACTTTCCTCAGAGACTTGCATATAGATGGTGTGCAATCCAGCTTCGACTTGTTGACGCACAGTCATTTCGATTTTGATGTCAACATATTGACCTCCTGTTAGAGACGCAACAAGAGCAATGTTTCCTTCAACATCGGTAATATCGTACATCCAAGTAGCGTAACTTGGATCTTCATCGATATTTCTTTGGACAGCCGAGGGGTTTTTGATGACCCAATTTGTTGTTCCAGCATCCTCAGAAGAATCCGTAATTCGGACGTTGTAAACTACTGTCGAACCAGGGGATACAGGACCTACGGTACCCAGAGAACCAGCATCAGAATCAGAGATGACTTCAGCAAGAATTCCGAAGGTTCGATGAACCGTCCAACCAACAGATGTTGAGAGTGTTTCTTCAGAACTTCCGTCTGAGGTGACAGTGAATCTCAACAAGCCGATATTGATCGCATCACGTTCCGTTGGATCAGGCGGATAAACTTCAACTCGAATCATTAGAATTTCACCTTGGCCTACGATGGGCGTTAGCCAGTCCACACCCTGCTTTTCAAGCGACGTACCTGTTCCGTTCATTTTGAAAATGACATCCCAAGCAACTGGGATATCTTGAATTCGAAGCCGATAGGTGTCATCATCAAAGCCCACGTTTGTAATCTTTAGATAGAAGTCTCCGACTTCGTCATAGTCCACGTAATGAGATAAATTTTCATTATAGAAATCCAGCCGATCAGAGTCATAAATCTGAATTTGTTGCTCTACATCTTCAAAGACTTCAATATCAGGCTCTCCGAATTGGTTCACCTTTTCTACATCGATTTCCAGAGAGATCAGTCTCACTTCAGCCTCACTTCCGGCGCTGTTTGAGACATATGCTCTCGCTTCAACAACAATTTGATAATTATCGGTGATGCCACTCAAGTCGTCAGGGACCTCAACAGTAAGTTCTGGTCGAACTGACGCACCCCCTCCTGTTAGGGTGTATCCACCTGGATTCGACCAGATAGGATCGGACCATCCTGAGGGGAGTGATTGTTGTAATTCAAGTTCAACTCTAAGGTCAGAGGTCAATGCCCCAGTGTGATCCAAAGTTAATTCGATCGTAGAGGTTTGGCCAGGAGCGACCAAGAGACGACGTATCTGATTCTGTGGAAAATCCAAGAAAATATCGTGCTCAAGGAATGACATTCCGAGAGGATGTTGATAATTGATTGTATGGCCTTGTACATCCGTAATCACCAAGGTCAAAGGATAAAGTCCAGGCGTAATGCCGGAGTCATATGTGTACGAGTAGTTCCCAACAAGTCCGTTATTATCTAATTTCAAATCTGAATCTGTAAATTCTTTTTCAAACACTGAATTGGCCTCGTTGGGGGTGCTAAGGAAAAGTTCGATTTTTTCGATATCGTCCCTTCCGAAAGCATCTCGTACATCGACGCTGAATTGCATTGTTCGCATCTCTAGGCGATGCGTAGGTGACCAATCGGTAACTTCGATTTCGGACCAGCCTTCGCCTTCGTAGTGGACCTTGACCTTGGAACCAGCCAAAGCGTTGGCACGTAATTCTATGCGAGAATAGTCGTTTCCAACAGTCCCTCCGTATGCCATATCGACTTCACACGTACCGCCACCAAATACGCCACCGCTACCACCTTCACAAGAAGCCGTTGCTTCGATGTCTAACTTCATACGGTCGCCATTTTCGACTATGAACCCAGCACAAGGGACATCCAAGAGGACATTGTAAGGCTGCCACGATCCACTGCCTCCCAAGAAGGAAACCTCTTGAGGATCACCTAAATCTTCTGTATGCTGCTTGACGAGCGCACTACCCGAATATAATTTGAAAGTGGCTTCAGCAGTGGATTGATTATTGTCTTGACTTGCTCTCCAACTCAAATAAACCACGACCTTAACTTGGCAATTTGATTTTCCTTTGGCATTCAAATCAGAAATCATTTCAGCTGTTTGGAATTCGATTCCGTTTCCGAGTATACTTTGCGATTCCTCATTATCTCCCGGTTGAATGGTTGTAATTACGTTTTTATCCTCAATCGAATCAAGATATAACTCATAATCTTCTAAATCCTCGCCTACAGAAGAGACGGTTTCAGATTCAGAAAACGTAGACTTCTCTGCATTTTCAAGTGGTATACCCATCAGAAGAAGCGAAATCAGTGCCAAGAAAACAAAACGGTTAGAAGACATAGTCAAGACATCCCTTGTGTTGTGGGATAGCAGCAAGCGTTAAACGGTTTTGCATGATTTGTGTAAACAAAGAGCGTTCAACGGAATGAGGAATGGTATCGAGGGAGGGATTTGAACCCTCGAACCCATACGGGACCGGATCTTAAGCCCGGCGCCTTTGACCACCTCAGCCACCTCGATAACACCGCTGGGATGAAGGATGTATGAAATCCTTCCCTATGGAGAAAGTGTCCATCCACCATCAACTTTCAGTTCTTGTCCAGTGATGTATGAGGCCTTTGCAAGGAAAAATACCGCAGATGCGATGTCCTCGGGTGTACCTGAGCGACGTAAAGGAACACGTTGCAAAACATTGTCGAAATGCTCCTGTTCCCAATCAGCCGAAAGGATTGCTCCAGGTCCAACACAATTGACTCGAATCTGAGGAGCAAGTTCACCAGCAAGACCAAACATGAGTTGACGCAATCCGGCTTTGCTAGCTGTGTAATGAGACAATTTATCCCAATGTTGACCAGCAGAGGTGTCGGTTAATGCAACAACGCAACCTTCTATAGAAGAGAGGCTAAGAGACAATCCTTGGGTTAATTGCAACGGAGATTCGACATGCAACCGATTCATTTTCCTCATATCTTCAATTGTAAGATCTTCAAGTGGTATTTGGCTGTATTTTGAGGCGTTGTGTACCAGGACATCAAGTCCACCTCGCTCCTTGACAAAAGGATGATTCTCGACTTGTTCGACAAGTGTTTCTGTGGCATCCTCATCAGTTAAGTCTGCTTGAAGGACATCTGCCTTTGCGCCTGAAGTTCGCAACTCTTCTGCCAAATGGTTTCCTTCTTCTAATGAAGAGGAGACGTGGATGATAACGGAGTAACCATTGCGGGAAAAATGTTCAACAATAGCCTTGCCGATACGCTTGGCACCACCCGTAACGAGTACAGTTGGATTGGCCATGTTTGTCCTTAGCAACTCGCATTCATCAATGCTCGTATTCCAGAAACACATCATCTTGCCTCTGCACACCTTTTTGATGTTCGTTCATGTGGGCGTAACATCGGGGAGGTGATGCGATGAGTAGAAATCTAAAAATGGCATCACCGAAAGCGCCTAGACCTCGATTACCAAACTGGTTTCGTACTAAACTTCCATCTGGGAAGGAGCAGCAAATGTTCAATGAAACAATGGACGCTGTAAAAGACAACAAACTCCACACTGTTTGCCAAGAAGCAAAATGCCCG
>JABGWN010000142.1 GCA_018645535.1 Methanobacteriota archaeon | reverse complement strand
TTTTGATTTCGTGGACATCAAATGCAAGGTATCGAAGACGGTATATCAATCATTTGTTCATTAATATTGATTCAAATTGTACTTAATGAATAGAAATAGTTCTTTTTAATGTTAGTATGAATATATTTAACCATATATTTTGCAATATAATTTATCAATCGCTCGATATTCTTTCTAAAAATATTCAATCGTTCAGTGAGCGAATTTGAACAGTAAAATCTCAATTATTGTTCGCCGCTTCTTCAGATTGGGGTGTAAGGAGAACGTCTGCTTCTGTTCGTTCAATTAGAGGCAATTCTACAACAGAAAGAGACGGCAATACGTGGACTGTACATGTTGTTCCGCAGGCTGGTGCGAGGTAATCTTCGCCCTGTTCAGAGAGAACAAAACGTAGACCGTGGCCTGCAGGGAGGATCGCATCGATTGCCTGGAATTCCATCAGCATCGTAATCAATTGACCGGGGACGACTGTTTGGGCATCATAACCACCTGCATGGTATCGGACGTCCATTGTTGCATGTCCCAACCGAATACCAGTCACTGAATCTTGCATTTCGACAAATATTTGCCCACCATCAAATGTTGGAACTGCAGAGAGATGGATGGTTGCGAGACCAGCGATATGGAGACTTTCTGTATCATTCATTGCTGGACATTCTACTGTTAATGTTTGACCTCCGCCAACAACGGGGGCACCTCCACCAACGAAAGCCCCATCATTTACACAGTCTGAAAGTTCCAATGTTAACCGTTCAACATCGAGCGGAGGCCATGACTCTTCGATTCGCCATTGCCCGTCATTTCGTTGTACTTGGGCATGTAGATCGGGTTTTTCTCCAATCCCTTTGAGATAGTATTCCATCCATTCAAAGAGGTCTTGGCCCCAATCCCATCGAGTCATGTTCTGAATTGCTTCTCCGCCATATCCGGATTCCTGGTTGTTGTGTTTTGACCATTGGTCTGGATAGTTGTGCTCCCATTGGCCGAGCATTCCTGCAACGTCGTAACCTGCGTCGATGTAGGCTTGGTACCAATTTGTCCCAGACGGGCCTCCAAACACTTGGTGGGGATCGACGTTCCAATCTTGTAATCCCTGTACCCAGTAGATACTCCCGTTGTATTTGCCAAGGGCTTTGTCGATGTGGCTGCGTTCATCGTAATAATTATCCATGTATGGGTCAAGTTCCCCTAGCCCATACCGTGCTGGCCCTGCTAAGAAGCCTTCAACTACGTCTGCACACATGTTGTCCAAATCATCTGCGTCATAATCAAGAATTGATCCACCATAATTCGAGTGCATAATTTGACTGCGGGCTTCTGCGCTCCCATTCTTGTAGAGAAGAGGTCCCAGAGCTGTAGTTCCTGAAATTGGAACGATCGTCTTGAGATGTGAACTGCCTTGTGCTGCTGCCTCCCATGCAGTCGCACCTTCGTAGGATTTACCATAAATTGCGACGTTTCCATTACTCCAGTTTTGGGTCCCCAACCATTCGACTGCAGCGTGAATTCCTTGCCCTTCTCCGTCGCCCCTGTAATCAAAACAGCCTGTGCTGTCCTCTGTTGCAAAGACTGCGACTTGAGCCAAAGCGTAACCGTGAGGAATGAAGTTATCATAGATGAATTCACCACGTCCAGCCGCCACTACGTTTGTTGGAGAGGATTCGCTCCCTTGCTGCCCATAGGAAAAATAAGGACTGATGACGGCAATCACTGGAACTTGATCACCTAGTTCTGTGTTGGAAGGTAGCCAGTATGAAAGGTGCACTTCTGCTGAATCGGGCCCACCCTCCCACGTTCCTGAGGTATCGACATCAATTGTTGCTTCCTGAACAGAAAGGGCTTCATGTGGACCATCCTCAAGAACTCTGGAATACGATCCAGTCCAGTTCCATTCGAGTGTATGGCGTTCATAAATGTCAGGATAATTCGATGAGGTATCCTCGTCTTGTGATGCTGTTTCTGGGGAACCAAAGCAACCAGCCAAGAGGACGTTCAGTAGCAACGCTACGAGAAGCATCGCCTTGATGGTACGCCTCTGCATCATGCTCATCCCTCCACATAGTTGCATAAACGA
>JABGWN010000141.1 GCA_018645535.1 Methanobacteriota archaeon | reverse complement strand
CTTTTCATCCAGTTTACGCATATTTTCACCTTCAAATGACGTCTTCTATAAGTTCAAAATGGAACTTCTCAGTGGAACCCTCGTACTCAAGAGCTGAAAAAATGACTTTAAAATCTCTTTCTTCAAACGGGTCGTGAATAAATGGTTGCCCTGATCGAAACATCTCAAGAATACGCTTGTAATCGTCAAGGGATAGAATTCCTCGAACATTGTAGACAGTAGACTCAGAGCCTTCATCGTGGAGATTATCGCCTTCTCCACCACGGATAATTGTACGGGTCATCCTTCGTGTCAATCGAACATCAATGTCTGCGTTGGGTATTCTAACCCAATCCGATGCGCCTGTCCCAGTTGCCGGTCGAATGAAAAAATCCATGCCTGCCATAATGACCCCAATTAGGATGAGGGTGAAGGCAAGATTTGAATGTGTTGGAGTAATTCCCTCAAGAAACTATCTTGAACCAACCAAATCTTGGCTCATGCAAGATGCCTTCATCACTCATGGCATCAAGTTCAGATTCGCTTTTATCCCGCAGGAAACCACGTGCTGCCAGATTTCGAACAAGAGATTCAAAGTCGACACCATCTCCGTTATCCATTGCTTGAATGCATTCAAGAACTACTGACCGTAGATCATCGTCAGATTCTGCTGCAACCTCTTCAACCTCCGCAAGATTAAGCGTAGGTGGAGGGGCAGTTGCTGCCTCGAGTTTACCTTCTGCAATATCCAATGCTTGCATGACGTTTAGTCGGTATGTTTCGGTATCAATCTGGCCGTAATGGCCTTGAGATGCCAGCAGACCTGGTATCATGTCTTCAGCCACACCGGCTTCTTTCATTCCTTCAGTAGTTGGCTCACAACTTAATGTGAGTTTATGCTGACTAAGGCGATTGAGTGTAGCAGCAGAGGCGCTGACAAGCCATGAAGCATAGCGTTCCCTGTCGATTATGCAAGCTTCCTCAGGGCGAAGAGATGTATACACCGCACCTTCATCCGTTTGATACCAGCGCGCTTTTGCAGTCATTGTGAGTAGAACCGGTTCTCCTGCATCGATTTTCTCCAATAACTGAATCACGAATTCTCTCATCGATTCAGTTGCATATTCGCCCACAGAAAAATAGTGAAGGCCAGAAGGATCTCTGATTTGCCCATTGTACATCTGTGAACCGTTACTCGTTTCCCTCAATTCCAATCGCTCAACTAAGCCAGATACAATAAGGCGGTTGACCTTTGCTCCAAGTTTTGTAATGACGAAAGTGGGATCGAATTCTCCAGTTCCTTTCTCATTCAGAGTTGATTCCCCAAACTCAGAAGCAAGCATGAACCATGCTGGTTGACGTTTAATTTGCTGTGTTCCCATCATTATTCCATCCCCCATTGTGCTCGAAGTTCTGTTGCTTGAAGCGCAGATTCAGGCTTGATGATTGTGGCTTCATTGCACAAAATCATCGAGCCTTGACCGTCATTGATGACTCTACCTGATGCCTCTAAGCGGACACCTAATAAGCGATTTCTAATTGATTGAACATACATCATCGACCCATTTGCTTGAATGTTGTCTACCATGGTCGCGTGGTCTGTCTCAAGGAGGGAAAGAGCTGCTTCTTTCGAAACAAGCAGTGCGCATGTCGCTCCTTGGTCGTCGAGAACAAGACGGAGTCTGACATCCTCATTTCCTTCAACAGTCCCATGCTCACTGCATTGTCCTTCACGTAGTACTCTTCGACATTCTGGGCATCGCATGATGGTTCCTGAATCTTCACGAATGGAAATGATTGTTCCTGTGGTGGATATGCCGACTCTGCTTGGCCCACTGACAAGGTCATGAAGTCCAACCTCAACCTTGAGGTTTGCAAGGTCAAGACTTCCATCCCATGGAGTTTCATCGAGTATTGTAATTTGTTCGGCTCTATCGACGGTAATGTCAGGAATGCCTTGCCAAGCGCGAACACGTGCATCAGTGATGCGTACTGTAATCGGTAATTTCGTTTCATCGATTGGTAAATCAACCCATGCACTCATTCTGCATTGGCCAGTAGGATCGGCGATTTGCCCAGACCAAAGGTATCGTTCTTCTCCATCTTTCGTAAATGTACGCTTTGCCCATTCCGTGATACTAACAATTATTTCGACATCCTTGGAACCATCGCGAAGTGTACTCACTGTCGCAATAAGGCCTTCTTTCAAAGCATCTGTGTCTGCAAAAGAAGCATCATGGAATGGTTCAATTTTCGTGGTTCTGCCAAAGTTAAGCTCTGGTGTGTCTCTGAAAGTCTTGACTTGAGCGCCATCGACTTTCAGTAAAGAACCGACTTCAAATTCAAAGGGTTCCCAAGATAGGAAACCGATTGCACCCGATTCATCAGCTAAACGGCCTCGGACAACATCAATACTTCCGCTACCATCTCTTTTGTGAATTTGATCTGGACGAACCGACATGACTCTACCGACGATGCAAACATATCCATCGCCAGGAAGGGAATCGATACCGATTGGCTCACCTGGAGCGACAACTGGTCGAGTTCCTTCACGCAAAACAGCAATGCGGGAGGACTGATTAATATTGATTGACATACGTCCTTGATATTCGTTGACAGATGCTCCTTCAATTCGGACAACGGATCCTGGTGTAATGTTGGCGTTATTGCCCCAGTCTTTGTATTCCCATCGGGTTCTTTCTCCAGAACCTTCTTGCCAAGGGTCGTCTTCAAGAAGACCGAATGAAATTGATTTGGATTCACCCCGAATCATTTGTTCACGAACATTGTGTGAAACGATTTCAACTTCGATTTCTATCTCACGATCGTCGGCTTTCAACTCTGAAAGGGAACTGACCTTTTTCGATGGCTTCTTCGCTTGACTACTCGCTCCTCCTTGAGAGGTTGGAGTGTCGCTTTCACTTCGAAATCTTCGAACAATAGATCGAATAGCGTCTTGTGGTGGGATAAAAAATTCTTCTTCGTATTTTACGAAAGCTGAACGGATTTCATCCTTATCGGCGTCAGGACATTCTTGCAATACGGCTGCAATATGACCTTCATATCTGTCGTCTCCGCTCAAAGAATCCACCCCCGCCAGGCGAATTGTTGATTGGGCCTGTGCGGAGAACAGGCTGCGGGCTTTCGTGCGGATTGGTTTAGACTTGACACTCCCATGACCTCCATGAAACTGAACAAGACTGACGAGGGGTGATAAACAATCCCCTTCACAATTCAGGCGGGATTGATACGCATTCCTTGTGCTAAGAGGACGTTTGAAAGATGATTTGTTCCAGTGCTGGACACACCGTTTCTTGTTGAACTGTGGCCGAGACTGACTTCCTTTGACAAGGCTTTGAAGAGATTTCCAGAGACGCCAGCCTGTTTTATTGGGCCCAATATTTCACCCTCTTCAATTCGAAGAACGGTACTAGAGGTAACTGAGAAATCTCCGCTTGTTGGGTTGGCCGTGTGTGCTCCCATGACGCTGTGAATGACATAGCCAGTACCCATTGTCTCAATCATCTCATCAAGAGACATTGGTGGTTTGGAGGAGAGTAAATGCACATCACCACAACCAGTTACAGGCGGCGACATGTGGCTACCTCGCGATGCGGATCCTGTTGATGTGGCAGAATCGATCCTGCCTTCGGCTACATTCTTTGCAGCATCTCTTGAGGACCACAGCATCTTACGAAGAGTACCGTTTTCGATAATTGTGTGGCATGATGTTGGTACGCCTTCTGCATCACGTGAACCGGAGCCAAATCCGCCTTCCATTCTTCGATCATCCATCATTGTGAGATGGTTATCAAGCACAACATCGTTTAACTTTCCAGACCAATATGATTCGCCTCGTACCATTCTTTCACCAAGAATAGATGGTCGTATGATATTTGAGAATAAGGAACTGATTCCTTGTGAAGTCATTATGACGGGTGTATCTTGTGCTTCGGATTTAATTTCAACAGGGTTCCTTGTTTTTTGAGCCCATTCCACTGCTGTACTCACACAATCTGGAATGCCTTCGATGAGTCTCCTCGAAGAAGAACTCTCCCATGAGCTTGTCATTTGGTCATCAACATCGATAGAGACTTGCACTCCTAGGCCATGTGATGTTGATATTCCAGAGGCTTCAATGCCCTGGCTTGACAACATGACGCTTGCTTCAGCCCCAATTCCAATGCCTCCTCCAATAACAACCGCTCTGTCGTCTAGTGATGCGACCTCCGAGATGATATCATCACCTTGAGTAAGGAGATCATCCGGCGATAATTTCAGAATTGCCTCATCGAGCATTCCGTCAACTGGATTCGTTTTTTGGGAAGATGGTAAGGAGAAACCCGAGATGCTTGGGCTTGCTTTTGCGATTGACAATGCTTGTGATACGGCGTGCTTGGCTCCTGAGACATCAACAAGATGTGCATAGCCATACCGACCATTGTCAAGGATTCGGACCCCGAATCCACCTTCACCGCCTCCAGATGCG
>JABGWN010000140.1 GCA_018645535.1 Methanobacteriota archaeon | reverse complement strand
TGTTTACACCTTAAATCTCTTTTCAAGATCTGCTACTCTGTCAGGCCGACAGAAGAGAATCAATCGATCTCCTTCCACTATGGTCTTGTCTCGAGATGGCCGCAATGTTTCCCAGCCACCAATGGTGTTTTGCCTTTGAATGAATGCAATTCGAGCCCAGTCTGGTAAGCCAGCATCATTAATTCTCTTACTCACAAATTTTGTTTCTTTGGAAACGGGCAAACTAATACCAACAATATCTGGAATATTCGATAATATAGCGTAGGCACCGGATGCTCTTGTGTGGATGTGAGCAAGAATATTGTCTACAGCCACCCGCTTTATGTCAACAGCAAATGTAATTCCCATTCGTTGAGTAACCTTAACCAAATCTGAATCTTTGAGAATCAATCCAGTTCGGGTTACACCCATGTCATTTGCCAACAACGCGGCAGCGATTGAAACGTGATCATCATTTAAAGCTGCAATAGCAATATGATGTTCATTAATTCCAATTTCTGTTAGGATGTTTCGATCGAGGAAATCTCCATGAATTACTTCCAAGTTTGCATGGGATCCAACTTCGGAGCCAGACAAGTTATTTGCAATATTCAAATCTCTTTCAATCACCGTTACAAAGGCGCCACTCCGTAACCAATCTTCTGCAATACGTTTTCCAATCTCAGTAGCCCCGATAATTGCAACTTTGGGTTGTGCTGGGAAATCGATAGATTCATGTCCAAAAGATGTCAAAATACGACTAAATGATGCAAGACCTGTCGTAGCAACGGCAATCCGATCTTTTGGCATAAGTGTGAAGTCTTTTGTCGGAACAATACTGATTTCTCCTTCTCGCTTTACCCCGACTATGAGTGGTAATCCGCCTTCGACACCCAAACTCGCCTCTGAAAGTGTTTGATAGATCACTTTCTCAGCATTGTTCGTGACATTTAATTCGATGATGTAAGCTTCATGACCGAATGGAATGACTTCTTCAATTGCTGACGAGCGAAGACCTGTGGAAAGTCTACGAATAGCTCCATCGACTGGATCGATAGCATAATCTACCGAAGCCCATCGCTTGAGGTGTCCTTCTTTGTGCTCGTTAACATAAATTGGATTTCTAAATCGTCCGATAGAAAGCAGTGTCTTCTTTATTGATGAACCATTTTGCTTTTGATGTTCATCTTCAGCAAGCGCACATGCTATCAGATTTCTATCATCTGAATCTGTCACTGCAACAAACACAGTTGCATCACCAATACCTGCTTCTCTGAGTGTATCTCGAGATGTAATATCTCCATGAATTACCAATGCATCAAGGGATTGAGCATTTTTGACAGCTCTTGAATCATTGTCGATAAGAACGACATCCATTGTTTCTGCACGCATAGCACGAGCTAATTCTGCTCCTACTCTTCCAGCACCGCCAATAATTACTCGCATTTGGTCATCACCTCACTGATAGACAGGGAATTTCCCGCCGCCATAATTGATCGCACCAACCGTATCGAATGTACGGTCACGGTCAATACCATCTCCTCCACTATTGTGTGAATATGAAATTGGACGATAAAAAGCATTGATATAGGTGCCAGTAGGATCTGGTTTCTCAATCCAATCGATGAGGGCTGAAGATGTGTGCAGTAGCCATTTGTTGTTGGTTACATCAATGGAAGCTTCCACAAAACATGTATTCAATTCAATGTTCATTTCATTGCACCATTCATCAGACATTGGAAGTTGAATATATCCCCAAGCGTGTGCTTCCCATTGAGTAAAGGATTGGCTCGATAAGACACCGAAGACGTACCATCCGGGAACGCCTCTTACTCTGAGCATGCTGAGGAATGCATTTGTTTGTTCGTCACAATCTCCTATACCAGCACCCAAACAACTCGGTCCACTTCGAGAAGGATTTGGAGCATCGTCATCATATTGGATATTGTCTCGAATATAGTCAAAGACTCCACGTACGAAGTCGTATACATTGTCATTACCCTCGGGTAGATTACTTTCTACACTCGCAACAGCAGCAATCACATTAGCAGCCGCTCCGTCAATGGCATAATCGTATTGATCTAAACGATTCTTGTTATACCATTTTGCATCTGTGAATGTATCTTCTCGAACTCCATCACCTCTATTTGCATAATCTGCAAATGTGCCACTGCTTTCCGAGGTTATTCCTGTGGTGAATCCAGGTACGGTGGGGAGAATATTTCCTGAATCTCCGTCCCATGTGTACGATTTTGTTTTAATCGTTGTTTGATACTGAAATGTGGTTGATTCAGATGGACCTAAATTGAGTTGAACTTTGACACAAGGCCCTCCTATGCAGAAGTCGCTACCAGTTCCTGATGTGCCCGGCCACCATACTTCATGTCCATTGGCAGTGGTGATTTTATCTGCAACCATTCGTGGAGGAATGCCTTCGAGCGGTATATTGATTGTCTGTCCGTCGATAATCAACTTGATTTCCGTCACATCCTGAATTAATTGATTTGGCGCTGGATTAGTTCCATCAGTATAGACAAAGGTCGACGATTCTCCTTCAAGTGCTTTGATATCTGGAGATATTGGTAAATTTTCCATCATAAATTGAGGTGTAGCATCTCCATTTGACGCTGATACTATACGATTGAGGGTATAGTCTGCATCGATATCATAGACCATGTAGCCTAATGTTGGATTTTCAAGAAATTCTTTGAGATCTCCAACTTCAGACAGAACGTGTTCTCTTGCTTGCGGTGAAAGCATAATGAATGCTACGAGACCTAGCATGACCAACGTTCGAAATCTATTTTTTCCTCCTTTGAGGATGTTCTTGCTTCTTCCTCGATCAGTTTGAACATAACCTCGACGTTTTGGTGCTGTCGTCATCTTGTAGGTATTGGCCCCTGAATGACGGTCAAGTTGCATTCCAATTCGTTCCTTCATGATGCGACTGCTAGCAAGCACTCTACCACAAGAGTAACAGATGGTATCACCATCCATTGTCGGAGAATCACAGTAAGGGCAGGAGCCCATAGAGAATTGGTTAGCCATTCATCGTTTAATGGTTGTGTGAGATGACCGACCAAACCATTGATAGGTGAAGTCAAAGCGGGATTTTCATTCCTGCTCATCATTTGAAGCATGGTCTACGTAGAAAACGGTACCCTGCGGCGGTTTTTCATTTTGATTGTTTTTTGCAGCATTCACTTCACGAACCTTATCCGCTTGCATTCTGCGCCATCGTCGCTTTCCTTCTTTCGGTACAGAGTCCCAAATCCACTTGTCAGCACTGTCTTTAACGAGTAAAATTGGAGGTATAATGAACACCCAAGCAATTGGATTGAACCATGCATAGTATAGCATAGTCAAGGAGAGGGTCCTCCAAAAGGTGGTACGCAAAATAGCACCCCATCGTTTCCCTTTCAACATAAGTGTGCCGTGAAATGTTGTAATGAGACCTTCAACGCGTGGAGCAAAGAATGCGAGTGATATGACCGTAATGTAATCCCAGATTTCATCCATATCAGTCTCCAGTTTTCGTTGAATGAGGACGATTGCTAACATTCCCCCTACAGCTAAGCCAAGTGCCCAACCACTTGTTGCTTGGGACCCACCTTTTCTTACGCGTTGTCTTCGTAGTAAGAGGTGCATTCCAATGGTGCCAAGAAGCGGCACAAGAAGAAATTGTATGATGTTTAATTCACCATTGCCTGAATCCAAAACCGCTGCTTCATAATACGGGATGAACAAAGAATTGTCTGCATAAGAGGCATATGCTCCACCGAGTAATATACCCCAGAAAACTTGATTCCATGCAGTAGGAAGATCGTAAAATCCAGCGTACTTCATCATGACACCGCGCCAACCAAGTGTCATTCCAACAAGGCCACACACTGCAGCAATCTGAAACACGAGGAATTGATTGACCACGCCCTTCCCTATGGCCTCGCCTACATGAATCCATAGGAAAAATCGAAGGGAATGAGTTCAAACACCTCCTACGCTTGAGATGACCATGGCGAGATTACTCTTATTCGGTGGAAAGGGCGGTGTTGGTAAAACAACAACATCTGCATCAACTGCAGTATGGCTCGCTGATTCAGGTCTTCGTGTCTTGCTTGTATCAAGTGATCCTGCTCACTCGACTTCGGAT
>JABGWN010000139.1 GCA_018645535.1 Methanobacteriota archaeon | reverse complement strand
TCACCACTGGCTTGTGCGTTCTGTTGCAGCTTTTCTGCGGTCTGTATAATGACCGCTGCTGCGACTGCTGCAACAAGAATCAACGCAATGAATACAATCATTGCACCGATACCAATTGCAGCAAGTTCGTCTTGCTTCGTTTCTTTTTGGTTTTTCATTTTTTTCACCTTTTTTTTTACTCGTCCTTCCTCAGAGAGGTTGGAAATGGATGGGGTCAAGAAGCACCTCCTTGACCCAAGTCGATGCGAAGTGGCATGCGTATAACTGCTACTTCATCTGGAGTAAGTCTGCCAATGAATGGCACTTTGTCAGCTGTAAAGCCTGGAGGGAGCCAAGGATTGATGAGAACATCTGATAGAGGTTCCATCGAACGATTTTGAGCACGAATAGTTACCATGACGTTACCATTCCTCATTTCATACCCAGTCGCTATTGAAAGTTTTCGTGAAAGTGGGATTTCATCTGAACCATGACGACGGCTAGCATTGATTTCAAAGCGAACTGGCAAGTTACCGCCTGGACCAATGACAGGCACGTCGATAAACGATGGATTCGAGATCCATCCTCTTGGTACAGGAGGTTGTAATCGCATCATTGGAAGAGGAATATCCCCGTCATTGATGATGCGGACGAGGAGGACTCCTGTCTCCCCACCTGCCGGCCATCGGGTATCGACTGATAACCAAAAATGTCTGAACAGGAATGGATTGAGAGTTGAAGAGTTACCACCAATGAGATCATCGACAAGATACTCAACTTCGGTAGCTGCGTATCCAACATCACCGATTTCTGCAGCACCAGTAGCGTTTCTAAGTCTGCGAAGAACGTTTTCTACTTCCTCTTCAGCGAGAGCTTTCTCACGTAGCAAACGGTGAAGCATGGCAATACTTCTGCGTAAGTAGAGAACATCTTCTTCCAGCACATCCAGGGCCTTCTCTGCTTTTCTCACGCTACGACGTGCTCTTCGTAGTCGGTGTGCTTCGAGGAATGAACGTGCTTGAAGCATATCAAGTTCAGTCGTAGCTAATGAATTGACTTCATCACTTACAACACCTTGAACGAGGGTCTCGAGTTCTCTGCTTGCCTGCATAAGGCGTTGCGCACTTTCTGTTGAAGCAGCAATTGCAGCTTGCGCACTTGCCAAATCACCGTCTTCCAGTTCTGAATCCATTGAGAAATCGACGTCCTCAGTTTTGCTCTTCGCCATCAGACATCACCTCCTCGTTTGACTCAGCTGCAATTGCAGGCTGGGGTGGTTCGATGATTGCTGATAGGTCAAGTCCTTCCATGGCAAGATCATTGAGTAAACGCGCAGGGTCGCCGAGATCACGTTCAATTCGTGTTGCTTTGACTTCGATGTCAGTTAAGCGGCCGTAGAGCGAACCATACATGTTGTTCGAACGTCGTAGGATAATCCAAACGACGATTGTAGAGAGGAGGATGTAGCCAACGAGAGAAATCAAATTTGCTTCATCAGGTGACATCTGCGGAGGTAATCCCAGAATAACGGCTACAAACCCAAGAAGAGGAAGGCTGAGAATTACTGTAAGTTGCCTCCTAGAGTCTGCCAATGCTTGGAAGTGATCTGCGTAAATGGTCGAGATACCTTTTCGAGCACGCTGGTAATCTTCGTGAATATATCTAAATTCTTCACTACTTCGCCATGCCATGCGCCATACCCATAGTGCGGTGATAGCGATGATAGTTGGACCCCACCAGATGTAATCAAGCAGGTGGAACGAGAAACCAAGCATGATTACGCCGGAATAAACAGCACCAAGTCTGTATTTCTCATTCTGATTTGTAAGACCCAATAAACCAATTGTAATAATCAATGCAATTCCAAAGCCTGCAAGTACTGTAATCGGAGCCGGAGCACTTGAGTCCACTGTTTGTTCAAATTCTACTACGTCGTTAATATCGATGTTGCCCAAAGCATAGGAAGAAACGATCGAGACTGTACAATCTGCATCTACACCTTGCTCCCACCAATCAAGAGTCTCACCAGTAACCTGCCAACGAAGAGTTTCTTCAGCCCCTTCAGGTAAGAAGGGGACAACAGGTGTTTTGTCGTTAATGACGAGCCCTGTGCACTCAAGATTTGAATTGACGCCCAGTGCTAATGCTGTACCTTCGTTCTTTAAAGTGAATTCAAGATATGCTGTTTGACCTTCCATCAATTCATCGAGTTCGTTACCATCAGCATCGACAATACGTTGTGAGAATTTGTCAATCATTGGATCGGCATACTCATCCAGAGCAAATGTGAAGGTTTCTTCGGTGTATACGGTGTAGCCATTATGCTCATCAGGATGATAGAGGCGTAGATCCAAGTCAAAGCCATCTCCTGGAAGGATGTTTGGCCGGTCAGGCACCTTAACCATGAAGGTCAATGGAGGCGATTGTACATACTTGGCTCGCAGAGGTAGTTCGATGACGTTTGTTCCAGGAACACATGGCTGTGTCAAGTTAAGATAGTGAGTGGATTCAGTACCTTCAAGGTTAATGATGGAAATATTCCAAACATAATCATCCTCTAAGAGGCCTATTGCATTAAAATCCAATAGACGAGTTATACCACATATTTCTATGGAGTAATTTGTAGGTGCATCATTAGATGAAGGAATGTGAGAGTATGGTATAAAGACTGCAATTGGATCATTATTCGCAGGAGCCTTAAGTTGATTTGCATAGCCTATGTCGAACAAACGCTTCATTTTTAATTCAGTTGTAAATTCCCCACTGCCATCAATATCGACATCTGTAGGAGTAAGGGTGATGCGGAAGTCAGCTGCAGTTGTCAAATCTGGATTTGTCTCAACCGCATTAACACCTACTGTCAACGATACTGGGACGTTCCTTGGTAATGACAACTGCGTAGGAGATGTAGATAGACTCCAGTCATTGCTTTCAATAGTAAGACCAGGCATGAAGATTTGGTATCCAACGTTTACAACAACATCTTTGTTTCCTGTATTTGTGATAGTTGCAGTCCATTCACGATTATCGCCTTGATGGAAGAAATATTCATTCCCCCATCCATCGAGTGTGTAAGTGAAAACTGGGGCGACGAGAAGTTCTACCTTGGTTTCAACATACACCTCACCAGTAGCAGTGTTCGAAACCGTAATGTTTGCATCATGGATTGCACCGTTAAGCATGTCATCTGTACCATCAAGTGCTGGAATAGTAATATCAAAGGTACCAGAAGAGGCTCCATCAATTGGAATTGTAAAGGTCTGGATAACTGGCGTTGTATCCCATCCTCCATCGACAGAGATGTTTACATTGACTGTTTCAACAAGGTTGCCTGTATTTTCGAGATCGAATGGTAAAGTGACAATGGTACCTGGGACCGCAGCAAGACTGTCGGGTGTGCTAATAAGAACATCATGAACCTCAGACATGTTTGCAACAATGTTTGCATACAATTCGACCAAAGAGCCGTTTTCATCAATCATGGAAACAGTCAAATTAGCCATGTAGAATTTATCAGCGCTGGCTTCTTGTGTTGGAATGATGTTGACTCGGACTGAAGATTCATATCCTGCGGCTATGATGACACTGCTTGATGTATCAAGTTCAAACGCGACATCATCATATCCCCCGTCATCGAGGGAAACACTGTACGTTGTCGGCCCATTACCAGAATTCTTAATCACAACAAAAGCAGATGGTGATTCATAAGGGGTTGCCTCAATCGTTTGATTCGCTGGCATGAGAGAAGCGTTTACTGTTTCACCAACTCGGATATCCATAGTTTGCTCGCCAACATAAGCTCCGGTATCGAGGTCATAGAAGCGTATGGTAAGGGGTTGATCTAGGCCTGCTTGAGCCAATGGGTCGGTCTTTACCGTTAGAGTAACGAGTGAGAGATGTGCTCCGGATGATAGTGGATAGTCCTCTAAATCGCTAGCAAGGTCCACTATTGTGTTATCAGGACTAGCCGTCGTGAGACTTGCATCCCACCCAGTAGGCAAATTTTGAACTATTTCTAAACGATAGGAAGAACGGTCATTACCGGTATTACCAAACGTGAACATGAAATCTGTATCGACGCCAACATTTGCTGGAAGTGGGCCAGTTTCTGTAATTTCGCCATCGATTACCTTCGGGATAACAATTGAGAGTTCTTGAGTAATGGGGGAAGAGTATACTGCGTTAGCGACATGCACTGTACCTAACGTAGGGGTTGTTGTGACTGGAATTTTAATAATTCCTGCAAGAGGTACTTGTCCTGTTTGACTCTGAACACCGAGTGAAGCTGCGAAACTATCTCCTAAAGAAAGGCCCAAGGATTCTTCTGGAGTCAACGTTGCATTCCATCGATCGACTTCGTTAAATCCTCCAGACGATGCGGCTTCGAAGGAAATGTCCCCGACGCTTATTGCAACATCCACGGTTTCAGTGATGTCAGAAGCAAGATTATGCCGTACCTGTACGTTAAGAGCAAAAATCTCATCAATTCCTTTAGATTGGCCCGCATTGAGAACATCGCTTTCTGTTAATATCATAGTTTCTACTGGAAGCCCAGGATCGATTGTGATGACTGGACGTACTTCGATTTGACCTGTATCAGACGTAGGAATACTTCCAGAGACAGCTTCAGCAAAAATGTAGGCACTCAGGCTATCTCCGGCACGGTTGTACTCTGCAGGGTCGAGAGGCATCTGGATAGGCGGAACTTCCAAGGTGATGAATCCGGTAACGATTTCTCCGACCTGTAATTCTCCTGTATTACTAATAGAAATAGTGTGATTCCAATTCAGAGCATTGACTGAGAGCCCTGAAACAAGATTGAACGAACTAGGGGCATTGCCTGTGTTTTCAACGGTGAAAGCCATGGTTGGTAGGGGATTGGTTTGACCAGGTACAACCATCGTTGTCACATCCGTAATGTCGACTGTTGCCTGGAGAGATTCTCCCGCCATGACGCGAGTCGTTTCGGATAGGACATATCCACTTCCAGCAGATGTAATCGATAACGATACAATATCAATCTGTGACAAAAGAGCAGCTTGCGGTACTGTTACTTGGACGCTCAATGTTGTCGTCGCCCCTATGTTAATGAATTGAGTGATTGTCGAATCCAGAGCCGTCGATGCCCATCCTAATGTGCTCGATACTTGGATGCTGAAGGAGTCGATGGAACTGCCCGTATTTCGAATTACGTAATACAGCGTGGCCGAATCACCGGGAGATGTTGTGCGATCTGAAGGACCAACCATTTCGGCGCTATAATCGCTGAAAACAACATCGAATTCTTTGTAGGTTTGTGTCTGAGTCCACCCAGTGCCATTGAGTACGACATGGACCGACATGTTCCAAAGACCGCTCAGTGTAGAAGCAGAGAAAGTACCCGTTAGTATCTTACCCTCGGATGGATCGTAAATCGAACCCGGTTGCATGATTTGAGTATTAGACCACACGCTAACAGTCGAAGGCGTTGCAGAGGCGTTCGTAAGAACAAATTGCATAACAGCACTGGTGGCCATTACCCCGTCGTTTCTGACGGTTATATCAAAAGAGTGACTCTGACGGTTTAGAACGACGTTCGCGTTTCCGGAAGCAATGGTTGGCAGTGTATCTGCTATGATGTTCCCCTCATGGAGAGTTTCGACGTTGAAATCTCTTCGATATTCGTCGTTCGCCGGGTTACCGTCATTAGTACTCGATACTCTTGCGAATAAGGTTTGAGAAGGCCCTGTTGTAGCTGTAAATGAAAGCAAATAGGTCGTACTAGCAGAACCACCTGGGATTGAACCAAGGTCCACCGTGTCGATCGTACTCTCGGCAGCGCTCGGAGAGCCTTTGTGAACCAGTGAAAGGAAAGCACTACCAGCCGTCGTACCTACATTGGAAACATCGATTCGGACTGTATGAACATCAGGGGCTAAGATTAACGACCCGTTAATGACTGAACCTGCACCGTCAAACTTCATAGCAGTGACTTGGAAATCAGGACCTGCGCGACCGGATGTCTCAGTAGCATCAGCAAATGGCAAAGCCAATTGAATCAGGAATAGAGTAACGAGTAGAACTGGTATACCTTTCTGCTTAAGCATTTGATGAACCTCCTGCTTTCTCAAATCGTTGAATTGTGACGGACTTACCTTGAGATTTCCAGATTTCAAGTAACTGGGCCAATAGGAGCTCGTGTTCCTCGTCAGAAATCCCTAGTCGCCTGCGCTCCTCCCATAGAAGGAGTTGCTCGGTGCGAGTAAGGAGAGCATCCCGGAGATATATCTCCAGCGTGCGGCGATAAGCGTCCCTGTCCGATACTGCATAGACAATTGAATTGCCCGGCAACTGGTCCGCACGGTTCTGAATGAAGTTCCCTAACGTGAGGGCTTCATCGTAGGAGATATTCCTGCGATCCAACTCACTTTGAATGCTTGATGCTATGGTCTGAAGATCATATTTCGCCTTCGCACGCTGAATTTTCTTCAAATATTTGCGGCATCTTCGCGACATGCTTGGACCCGCCATGAAGTTCCGTGTATTCGGGCAGTTTATCAAACAATTGGCAAAAAAGCCACGGATATTCATTTCGCATTAGATTTAAATCATTATGCATAGCAACGCAGTGATTCTTTTACGACGAAAACCAGGCATAAACCAAGCATTCATGACAAATGGTTGTTAGGTTGGGCTATGTCCGATGCGATAACACTCGAAGTAGGTATGAAAACACCTGCTTTTTCTGCCACTGATTCAAACGGAGTAACCCATACTTCGTCCGATTACATTGAAAATGGTAAGAGCGTTGTCTTGTATTTCTACCCTCGAGACTCAACTCCTGGCTGCACTAAGCAAGCGTGTGACTTCCGAGACAACATGGCCAGACTCAAATCAGAAGGCTACGAAGTCCTCGGTGTTTCCAAAGACTCAGAAAAGTCACACCAGAACTTTATTTCCAAACAGGACCTGAACTTTCCACTGCTCCTCGATACAGACGGAACTCTTCATGATCAATTCGGAACTTGGCGCATGAAGAAAAACTACGGAAGAGAATACATGGGATGCGTTCGTTCAACGTTTGTCATAGGCCCCGAGGGTACTATCGACTGGTGCAGATACAATGTTCGAGCTAAGGGGCATGTCGAGATGTTACTCCGTGAACTCTCATTGGAAGAGTGAAAACCATGCAAGAGGACATCGGAGGGAAACCCGTCCCCCTCAATTCTACGTCGAAAGCATACGAACCTTGCTATATCGGAAAAGGATTAATCGTCGGAAACGACATTGTCATTGGAGCTATGTGCCACATAGGACGTTCCGTAGAAATTGGTAATGGGACAAGAATTCAAGGATCAACCTACATCTCTGATTGCACTAAGATAGAATCGAACGTGTTCATAGGGCCAAATTCCACCATTTTAAATGACAAGTACCCTCCTTCAGGAGATAAGGACAAGTGGTCTTCAGTTACAATACGTGAAAAGGCCATCATTGGTGGAGGTACAACGATTCTTCCCGGTGTAACCATTGGGGTAAACGCCGTACTAGGGGCTGGATCAGTTTTAACGAAATCTATACCTGATGGTGAAGTTTGGAAAGGGAACCCTGCCTCGTTTCACATGCAACGGAATGAATACGAAGAAAGGAGAGGTTAAGATGGAAGGCAGGCAACACGTCATTGATTTTCTTACAAAATGTATCGAATATGCGGATGCATCGATCCTTCGCAAGGAGGCAAGAGGGGACACCGAAGAAATCCCACAATGGGAAACCTACCGGGAATTTACCCGCCATGCATTGGAAGAAATCCAAGCTGGTGAACTCAATAGATGGTTCCCTAGGGATAATCCAACCCTCCACAAAGAAGCATCTGAGCATGACTTAGGTGAGATGGAACACCAGGCACGTTCACTCTTTCTTTCGAATCTAGTTAGTCCAAGACCACTTGTTATGCTTGGAACCGAATCGAACAATGGCATCCGAAATTTAGCACCATACACATCGGTATCCATCGTTGCAAATTCACCTCCGCTCGCAGTTATATCATTGTCAGTAAACAGAGAAAACCGTGTCCGAGACTCCCTGATCAATCTCAGAGAAAACGGAAAAGCGGTCCTTAATTTCCTTCAACCGAATAAG
>JABGWN010000138.1 GCA_018645535.1 Methanobacteriota archaeon | reverse complement strand
CCCTACTGGCGGAGCAAAGGAGCGCCGTTCTCAAGTCGATCAAGCAATCCTATGTCCTGCATGCGGTGTTGCACTAGGCATACCCAGTCAACGACCGATCAAGGTCACGTGTCCACAATGCCTCCATGAGGCTCTGTTTCAATGAAAGGAAGTGAATCTCGATGAGCCTCCCTACAACGCCTCGCCTTTGGCCTTACGAACCCCTTAACTCACCACTTCCATTACCACAGCAACCTGTCATTTTCTCAGAAGATGAATTGTTTTGGATTGAGGCTGAACCAATCGAGGCAGAGTCAATGTCAGTTGATGAACTAAAGAATACTGTCTCGGATTGGAAATCAGCCTCTGGGGATTCTATCGATTCGATTCTCTCCAAACTTGGAGCCCCACTCATGCAGGAACGACGACTTATTCTTCTGGTTGGAGAATTAGCAAATCCTTCTCGCTTGTACGATATTGGTGCAGGACCAATGCCGATCATCAACGTTCGAATCGATGATGTTTGTCGCACTTGGAATGATACAATGGATGCTCGAATGGTTCAACCCGGTGTCCACCATATCACCTTAGCTCGAACGCAAGGATGGTGGGAATCGACCCATCTTGGCTTTGCAACAATGCCGCAAATCCGACAACTGATTGAATACCTTGGCGATGGATCAAGAATAAAATGGAAGCCTGCAAAACTCGCTGAAGGCTCACTCCATATTCTCCATGATACAACGATTGAGGCTCCTACAATGGATGACATCCTATGGGATGGGACGGTCGAATTAGTCGAACGTGAGCGCCCTGCATTTGATGGACCTCAACTCCCTTTCGAAGAGGTCTTTACACCCATTCATACACTAGCGGGATGCTATAACCATCGAGGACGATTTGCTCGATGCATCCATTATTTGCAACGCTCATTCCATGACAACATCTACCGCCGAGGATCAGCTCGAGTGTGGAGTGATGTCATTTCTGTAATCAAGAAATAGATTCGATGAGAACAAGGCTCATGAGGCACCATGCATTGGCAAGGTCAAGAGGGATTCGATGATCATCGCACCAAGTGTTCTAACAGCAGACCTTGCAGCCCTAGGAAATGCTTGTCAAGAAGCCGTTTCCGCTGGACTTGATTGGCTTCATCTCGATGTTATGGACGGAAACTTTGTGCCGAATCTTACCTTTGGCCCTCCAGTCATCAAGCAACTGCGAAAACACTTGGGAGATGGCCCTGTATTCGATGCTCATTTGATGATCGAGAATGCTGAAACCATGTATCAAGATTACATTGATGCTGGTTGCAATCATCTCACAGTCCATGTTGAAGCTGTCACACATCTCCACCGACTCCTTCACGCAATTCGTGAAGCTGGTGCAGGGGCGGGAGTCGTTCTGAATCCAGCTACTCCTGTGGACATTGCTTTGGAAGTTTTACCTGATGTCGACCTAGTACTGATTATGAGTGTCAATCCTGGCTTTGGAGGACAATCGTTTATTCCAACTGTTGAAGCAAAAATCCGTAAACTTCGCAAAGCGATCGATGAACAGGTCGCTGCTGGTGGACGAGAGGTCCAGTTGCAAATTGACGGTGGCGTCAAAACGCACAACATTGCTATGTTGCAAGAGTGGGGTGTTACGAACGCAGTTGTCGGTTCAGGACTCTTCAATGATCGAGGAAGTGTTGCTGATAACCTTACAACGCTTCATGAAGCCCTCAATGTCTGAGTGATTTGATGCGTATCCTGTTGGTGACGTTGCTTCACCCGCTTCCTACGAATGCTGCAAGAGGTACATTCGTAGCAGACCATGCACAACTGCTACGCGATTTGGGACATGATGTGCGTATTGTCAATCCGTTACCACGAATGCTGCAATACATGGAACAACGTCGCTCTACACTGACTGGTGTTGCGAAATCTCCTAAGAGATTCGAACATAATGGATTTGAAATCCTCTCTCCGCGGTTCATTGCGCTCTCTGACCACCCATATCCTTCCCTCACCTCAAGAAGTATACGTAATCGAAAGAAGACCATCGAATCTTGGCTCGGGACCTGGCGCCCAGACCATATCATCTGCCATACGCTTTGGCCAGTTGGAGAACTCGCAAAAGCACTCGCAAAACGATGGAAGGTGCCTTGGACTGGTGTTGTCCATGGCCACGATGTTGATGTTGGCCTTGACCATTCAACAATCGGAAAAAGAATCCGTTCGATGATGGAATCTGCTGATTCAATGGTTTTTGTCAGTCAAGGATTGAAACAATCTGCTGAACAACGAAATGTATCACCAAAGGCTTCCTTTGTCATCCCTTGTCACTCTGAGATGGATGCAGAGTGGGCTCGCCCAATGAAGCCATGGAAGGGAAGGTGGAGAAGAGAGGCAATCGATATTCTGTTCCCTTCTGATCCTCGACGCCCCGAAAAGAACAATCTCCTCGCCCTTCAAACTGGCGAGATCCTTGAACACCGAGGATGGATTGTCGGAATGACGACGCTAAAGCAACAGCCCCGTAGTATCGTTTGGGATAGGATGATTGTCGCGGATATTACGCTGATTACCTCTCATAGGGAATCTGGTCCTCTCGTAGCCAGAGAGTCTATTCTCTGTGGTACACCTGTTGTTTCAACGAACGTAGGTGACGTAGGGACATATCTTCCAGATTCTCTGGTCATCGATGAAGCAACACCTGAGCAACTTGCTGACGCATGCGAATCCGCACTCGAAACAAATTGGATTGAGAATCCAATCATTCTACCTCGAGAGTTTTCTCAGGAAGTTGTGAGCCTACAGTGGTCTGCATTGCTTCAAGGGCTTGAGGAAGAAGAATGAATAATGGAAGTCCTGAAAGCGCCCACCAAGAACGTTCTGAGAGTGCAAAACACGTCATAAAGACAAGTCCAATAGTCAAAACCCATTGTAATCCTCGACTTTTGAATTCCTTCCACCGCTGACTCAACCCAATGCCTGCAAACAGCATGATGAATGTCGAAGCGACTGAAGCATACGCAGCCATCTCTAGAGCAGTTCCAACACTCTGATTGGCTCCCCAATTGATCAAAAACCATCCAATCAATGTCGCCATGATAACAACAAGAGCGATGAGGCCAGTGAATCTCCAAGGCCGAGTTCCTGCTTGTAGAGAGGTGTAAGATGGTACGCTCAACACGGTCATGGCCCAGCCTGCAAGTAAAAGCATGAAGATATCTTGAGCAGAAGCCCCAAGGCTACCATCAAAGTATTCAGCAGGGAATGCAACTGGAAGCAGTAAGGTGACAATACCTGCACCAGAAACTAGACCAATAGGTACTAATCCAAATGCAATGGATTCAACTCGATCGAGATGCCCATTATAGAGTTCTTTATCATCACGAGAAGCCCCAAGGACAGGGAGTAATGCTGCCCTCATAGCCTGAGGAATAAGTAGCCCTGCAAGCCAGGCTAGTTGAGCAACATGGAACAACGCAACTTCTTCTAGTCCCAATTCTACTGAAAGAATGAATTTCTCTATTCGAATAACATAAGGTAAGACACCCAAGGTGATGGCGAAGGGTAAGGCTGCAATAAGGAGTGATTTCTTATTCTCCCAAATTGATCCTAATTCTCTGAAATCTGTT
>JABGWN010000137.1 GCA_018645535.1 Methanobacteriota archaeon | reverse complement strand
TGTGAAAATTGCATCATTGTCGGCCATGTCTTCCCACCAGTCAAAAGCAGTCGTATTGGTTGATTGTTGTTCAAAGTAATCAACTGTTGCAACCATAAAGGCTCTTCCCGGAGAGGAGGTTACTGGACTTGGGAAGGCAGTCCTTCCCTTCCATTCAGGTGCTGTAAGTTCCTCAAGTGTGGTGGGGAAGGAAATATTGTTTTCACTCAATGCTTGTGTATCGGCGTTGAGGCAGATATAGCCTTGATCAAAAGGAACTGCTTTGTTGCCATTGTACGGCACCGTGGCTTTGGAATCAAGTAGGGGTATCTCGGCGTTATGTTCTGCAAGCAAATTAAATTCAAATGCTGTCTGGAGGTATGTGTTATCGAGACCAAGCGCTAAGTCAGCTTGCGGACTATCCTTTGTGAGTAAAAGATGCTCAAGAATACCACCAGCATCATCAGTACGAATCATTTGAACCTCGAAACCAGTTTGGTTCGTAAACTCGTTAAGAACATCATCTGAAATGGCATTGATGTCATATGGGACGATTGTAAGGACACAATCATCGCCTGTATCCTTGCCGTCATTGCATACAAGTTCTTCATTAGAAGAACCAAGGCAACCGCTGAATGAAAGGCTGATCATCAACAATGAAACGATCATATGGAGTTTCAACTGGATCCCTCCAGTGCATGGATGAGATTGTGGCATCGGTCAACGACTTCGAGTGGATTACTTGCTAATACGTAGAGTGAAGGTTCCCAGCCAAAATCACCAATGTCTAGGATCGCATCGATTGAGCCATTCATTTCTTCGATGCCGTCTCTATCTCCGTCTGCGAGGGTCCATCCGAGCTGATCACAAGCGTCTCTGACAGCGTCTATATCTGTTCCATCATGATCGCCAGGTGGTCTGATATTGATGATTGAGTTCTTGCTTTCATCCATCTTGCGAACATCTAACAATATTCTCGCAAGAGTTTTCGATGATCCAAATTCCGGACGGCTATGTGTTCTCAAAACATTTCCTACAGCAGTGACTTTCCCTGGAATAGAAGCAACATCTTTTGTGTCTGAAGCGTCGTCCATGCATGATGCAATATTCAACCCCACTTGAGGAATAACAGGTAGAATCAATTTCGAATCGAGGCGGCTGATAGCCCATTCTAGGCGTCGAATCATGGCTTGTTCTTTTTGATCTGCTTCGAGATCCATTCCAGTGAAGGTTTTGTCATATCGGAGAACTTGATTATTCCCGAATTGAAATTCAATGACAAATCGTTGTCGAAGAAGTGGTTCATCTGGACCGATAGCGATCAAACCCGAGGCGATTTCTTTTGCCCAGCCATCGGTTGTAAGAGCATCAGCAGAACCTGGTAACTCAATTATTGGCTTTTGATATTGACGTGATACAGTACTTTGTGTTGTGCCGAGCATAGCCGCTATCTCCATTTGGGACCATCCTTGAGAACGTAATTCGCGCGATAATTGCATGTGTAGTCGGTTGAGCCATTTGTCTCCATTCTCTCCAAGCATAATGTTACGAAAGGACTTGGGTTATTCAACCTATTTATCGATTGATGCATAACGCATAACTTATTCTACTTGGGAATCAGACAGGGACCTTCAAAGACCCCATTGGACAGCAAAGGATACATGGGCGCTGAGGCTTTTTTGGATGAAGTGCTAAATCGAGTCAAGGAGTTTCTACATCACTCTCAACAGTCTGATGTCATCCGAGATGGGTTAGCTCATGATTCACTTCGTAGAACAATTGATCTCAAACTTCCTCTCGAAGGACACGGGATTGAATCTGCTCTCGATGATATTGATTCTGTCCTTCGTCATTCAGTGCACACCACTGCTCCAGGCTTCATGAATCCATTATGGGGTGGGTTGTCGATTGCATCGATTGCAGGAGAATTGGTTACAGCCGCTACAAATACTGCAATGTATACCTATGAAATTGCACCAATGGCCACATTGATTGAATCTACCATACTTACTCGGATGGGGGAGCTTGCTGGGTTTTCAACTTCCAAAGGGACAATGACGACGGGTGGGTCGAATGGTAATTTACTCGGTTTACTATGTGCGAGACAATCAATGGATCAAAAATCGTCATCTCTAGGTTTTGATGGTCGTAATTCTGTAGTCTTTGTTTCAGAGGAGGTGCATTATTCGTATTACATAGCAGCGAATGTAGTTGGCATAGGTTTCATGAATTTAATCAAAGTACGCTGTGATGAGGACGGTAGAATGCTTCCTGATTCTCTCGAAGAAGAAATAGAAAGGGCCCTACAAGCAGGTCAGCGTCCATTTGCCGTACTTGCAACCAGTGGTACAACAGTAAGAGGTTCCTTTGACCCCCTCCGTCCTCTTGCAGAAATCTCTCACAGATACAATCTATGGATGCATGTGGATGCTGCATGGGGTGGTGCTTGTTTATTCTCGAATCAATATCGTTCTTTGATGGATGGACTGGATCTCGCTGACAGTTTCTGTTGGGATGCTCATAAGATGATGGGTGTGCCGTTAATCTGTTCAGCCTTTGTTGTCAAGGACGCATCTATTCTACGCCAAGTATGCTCAACTGGTACAGAAGCTCATTATTTGTATCATGGTGAATCCGAGGATGTCGATCTTGGACGCTATTCCCTGCAATGTGGTCGGCGTAATGATGCACTGAAACTATGGTTGGCTTGGCGTGAAATTGGAGACGCAGGTTGGGCATCCCTCGTCGATCGATTCATGGAACTTGCAACGTATCTTGAAATGAAAGTGGAAGGAACACCTGAACTGGAGATGGCGTCATCTCGAATGTGGACTAACGTATGCTTCCGTTACGTTGGAGGTGCTGCACCAGAGGATCTTAACGAACTTAATGCTGAATTGCGCCATAGGCTATTGCAAGACGGACGATTTATGGTTAGTAAGAGCACTATTAAGGGACAAATTATCCTTCGTTCGGTCATCTCTAACAATCAGATTACAGAACAAAGTCTTGATTCTTACATCGAACGTGTTGTTGAATTGGGACAGGATATTGAGAGAGGTCTTCCTTCTCAGTAGGTTAGGAAAACGGAACGCTGAGACGTAAAATGGAGTAGTGGGAATATGAGCGGCGACGAACCAGTAAGAACGGCTCTTTTTGAAGAACACAAATCGATGGGTGGTAATCTCGTAGACTTCCATGGGTTTGAATTGCCTATTTGGTATTCTAATATCAAGGCTGAACATCTCGCAACTCGAGAAGGAGCAGGAATATTCGATGTCTCGCACATGGGGACGTTCCGTTTCTCTGGTGAGCGGGTTATGGAATGGCTCGAATCATGCGCAACACAAAACGTGACTTCAGTTCCTCTAGGCCGGTGTGCTTACACGCATTTTCTTGATCATGATGGATTCATCATCGACGACATGATCTTTGCAGTTGTCTCTGAAACAGAAATACTCGGTGTACCAAACGCATCCATGATCGATGTCATGTGGGACTGGTTCCATCAACACAACCCAAGCGAAATGGGAGTGCAAATTGAAAATCTTTCTCCAGA
>JABGWN010000136.1 GCA_018645535.1 Methanobacteriota archaeon | reverse complement strand
TGAGAAGAAAATCAAGCGGGCTTTCTCAGGTGGTCAACCCACTATTGAAGAGCATCGAAGATTAGGTGGCAATCCAGATATCGATGTTTCTTATCAGTACATGATGTATTTCTTTGAAGACGATGATGATTATCTTCAAGAAATAAATCAGCAATATCGATCGGGTGCTCTCCTTGCTGGAGAGATGAAGCAACTTTGTATAGACCGTGCTACTGAATGGCTTTCAAACCATCAAGAGAAGAAAGATGAAACAGCCCATCTCGTAGATGAGTTCTTCGATACGAACTCACTTTGAGAAAACTGCTGGGTCTGGTCCAACAGGCAAGCGAGTTAATTCTTCTGAAGTTAAATCACGATCGACTGCATCTGGATGGAGGATTTGGGATAATCCGTGTGGATCAAGGAGTTCAATATGGAGGCCATCACCTTCCAGACCTGCTTTTTGGAGTCGGTTAAGCATGTGCTGTAGAGTTTTCAAGTTCTCTTCCTCGTTATCCTCTAGATCTTTCATGACCATTTCAACAATCTTGATGAAACGATTGAGTAACCCTTCCATGTTTGTTACATAGCCAGTTGCATTACCGCCTGGATTGACTTCAAGATCGAGTTCAGGTATGGACACTGTGCATGACGAAGACCGAATGACTCGAGCGTTGAGATCTTTCTCACATGCGATTTCAAAGTTCCATCCACCAGGTTTCCTTCCTTCTGCGGGTATGAAATCTGTTTGCCTCCATCCACATGCATGACAAAGAACCGTCACTTGGGTGTGTTCACCGAAATATGGAATCTCATCAACATGAGCCATCATACCAAGTTGACCTTCTTCTTGGCACATGGGGCAAGGCATCTCGATTGCTTGTTCTTCCATCAGAGTCCTCCAAGTCGTTCTGCTTCATCATTGAATGCTTCATCCTCAAGTCCATTGAGTCCAACACATCCAGGGGGTAAAAGCATGATTCTCGTTTCTGTGATTTGAACAATTTGTCCACCCATGTCGCTTTCAACGAAGAGATGGAGGCGTGCTAGTACGTTGGTGACTTCTTGTTGTCTGTTCATGAGTCGTGCCATTTCGACCAATGCAGCATGTCCGTCTGAAACCCAGTCGAGTAGGGTATCGACTCCGGTCATATCGATTAAAGTTGCACGATGAAGGACCATGCCTCCATCATTCATCGGAATTGGCGGATTTGGGAATCGCTTTCCAAGGTTGTGAAAGAGTCCTGAACTAGGAGGAGGTGTAGGTTCGTCAACTACACTCTCGGCACGGCCTGGCATTGAGAAGGTGCGCAGTGGTTTGGCTACAGGTTGCTGAGGCTCTTCGGATAAATCGATCATATCCGGTACGCTATCAGAACTTGCAGGTTCTTGATTCATGAAATCATCAAGTGAGAACTGCCCTTCATCCGGTTCTGAGGGGCGTTTCCTTGCCATATGACAGCGCTAAGTGCGGTGGCACAAGAAGGCTTTCTTTGTTGATGATGAAAAATGATGCTTTCTAAACGGCGAGTTGATAAGGGGCCTGTGGCAGGGTGAGATTGCAGACCCCGCGGTTCATATGGGGTGGCAATCAGGTGAAAAACATGGAAGCACAAGATGGTGTATTGAAAACTGGAACAAGCACAGTAGGGATTACCTTCAACG
This sequence comes from Methanobacteriota archaeon, assembly GCA_018645535.1. Lineage (GTDB taxonomy): Archaea > Thermoplasmatota > Poseidoniia > Poseidoniales > Poseidoniaceae > MGIIa-L2. The sequence goes on along the minus strand of JABGWN010000136.1, from coordinate 3,451 downwards.
GAGGTGTCGTTGTTGGTGCCGATCACAGAGCAACTATGGGCCACTTTATCGCAAATAAAAGCGTACAGAAGCTCTTCAAGATTGGTGACAATCTAGCCCTAACAACTGCAGGTCTTGTTGGCCACGCACAATCACTCTCCCGTACTCTCGCTGCTGAAGTTTCGCTTTATCAACTTCGAAGAGGACAAAACATGACCGTAAAGGGTGCTGCTACATTCACAGCAAACCTCCTCTCTGGACGCCCTCACTGGGTTCAACTCCTCATCGTAGGTGTTGACGCAGATGGTTCTCACGTCTACTCAATCGATTCCGCTGGTGGCTCAATTCCTGATGTCTACTGTGCAACTGGTTCAGGTTCCCCTTACATGTATGGTGTTCTTGAAGATGGATTCTCTGAGGGAATGAATCGTGCAGATACAGTTCGTCTTGCTGCTCGTGCTCTAAGTGCCTCTGGCCAAAGAGACGCAGCATCCGGAAACGGAATGGACTTGGCAGTCATTACGGCAAAGGACGGTTACGTCCCAGTCGAGCAATCCGAAATTGATTCTCTTCTAAAGAAGAAGTGAAGTCATTCATACTCCCGCGGCATAGCCGTATTCCTATGGATATGCGTAGCATGCTAAGTTGCGGTAGGAGATGTAATTATGCGATTAACCTTCAAGGAAATCAAAGATGAGATAAGTAAGATTGTACCTCGTGATGTCGAGTACAAAGCCGATTTAGAAGCAGGCGATATTGCCATATTCACAAGTGAAATTGACAAGTTCGTAGGTTCTGAAGGACTTGCTGGAAAAATCTCGAAGAAAATCAAGCGTCGAGTCGTTATGCGCCCGAATGCTGAAATTGTTTTAGATAAGGAAGCGACAACTGCAGTCATCAATGAACTTGTACCCGAAACAGCGGATGTCTCTGAATTATTCTTCGATCCTTGCCTTTGGAAAGTCATCATACAATGTAAAAATCCATCAGAAGCAGTCGGTAGAAGAGGCGCAATTGCCAGAGAAATACGAATCAAGACAGGATGGGAAGTCTCCGTTGAGCGAACTCCTCCAATCATCTCAAAAACAGTTCGTGATATCCGAGGATACCGTGAAGCAAACGCTGAAGAGCGAAGAAAGTTGCTTAGAAACTTCGGTTTGAATATTCACAGACCAAAGCGACCTGGTTCAACTTGGGCTCGTGTTACTGCTCTTGGTTCCTATCAGGAAGTTGGACGTGCTTGTCACTTTGTAACCACCAATGAATCAAGAATTATGATCGATGTAGGAGTTAACATCGCATCCGATACTGACCCTATGCCATACTTCACTGCACCAGAAGCCCTCCCATTGGAACAAATCGATGCAGTTGTTTTGACTCACGCTCACTTGGACCACGCTGGAATGCTTCCTGTTTTGTTCAAGTATGGATATCGAGGCCCTGTCTTCTGTACTCCTCCAACTCGTGATCTGATGTTGCTTCTGCAAACGGATTATCTGAAAGTCGGTGGATCAGAAGGTAAGCGTGCTCCTTACGATATGGAAGACATTCGCATGTGCATGCGCCACGTTGTCGATGTGGATTGGAATCAAACCACCGATATTGCACCGGATGTGAAGATGACCTTCTCTAACGCAGGTCACATTCTTGGTTCTTCAGCAGTCCATCTCAACATTGCTGATGGAAAGCATAACATTGTCTTCTCTGGCGATCAGAAGTTCGAGAAGTCTTGGCTCTTTGACGCTGCTAACACTCGTTTCCCTCGCTGTGAAACACTTGTCATTGAATCCACATACGGTGCTGCTGGCGATTACCAACCATCTCGTGAAGAAGCAAACCAAGAACTCCAAGATATTGTCACACGTACCTTACAAAGAAACGGTAAACTGATTTGTCCTGTTTTCGCTGTTGGTCGTTCTCAAGAAGTTATGATTGCAATCGATGATCTCTTCCGTTCAGGTGCCGTCAAACCAGTTCCTGTTTGGCTCGATGGTATGATTCAAGAGGCTACAGCAATTCACGCAAGTCACCCAAATTACCTCACAGCAGCTCTAAGGAAATCATTGCAGCAGGATGATGGAGAAAATCCATTCACAAGCCCTTGGTTCAGAACTGTCGAAGGAGCACAACGAAGAGAAAGCATCGTTATGGATACGAGTCCATGTATCGTTCTTGCAACATCTGGTATGCTCAATGGTGGTCCTGTCATGAACTACTTCCAAAACTGGGCCCATGAAGAGAGAAACTCACTCTGCTTTGTAGGGTATCAAGCAGAAGGAACCTTGGGTCGCCGTCTACAGAAAGGATTTGGAGAAGTTCCTATGATCATTGATGGTCGTACTGAAATCGTCAAGGTTGGTTGTGAAATGGCTACGATCGATGGATTCAGTGGGCATTCTGACCGTCGTCAATTGCTTGCTTTCGTTGATTCTATGAATCCTAAGCCTCGTAACATTATCTGCCATCACGGAGATTACTACAAGTGCAGTGAACTTGGAAAAGAGTTGAGAGATAAGTATCGATGTCGAACCTATGCTCCAAAGAATCTTGAAACGGTTCGACTTCTTTGAAGGCGGTTTTCTTCTTCAGATGTCAAGAGCATTGTAGCCTTCTTGCATCCAGTGGAATCCTTTGATGGTCCATTGAAGCAACGCATCAACATGTTTGTCTGTAAGACCAGCTGCGGCAGCAACCTTTAGCAGAACCTTACGTTCTGATTCTTCGACTTCACGGTCAGCCATTGTCATCAAGCATATGTCTCTTAGAGCAAGTTTGATCGAACGAGGATTCATTGTAGCGAGATGCTTGTCGAGATTGAGGTTTGAACTCATTTTCTTTCTGAGTTGTTCTTTTCGCTCAGGAGAAAGCAGTGTTGCTCCGAGACGTTGTTCGAAAAAAGCCATTTCAGGTTTAGAAATACTGTTGTCAACGCTTGCGAGATAGCCAAGAAGTTGAACATATTGGAATCGTTCAGACGGTTCCATTTGGTGGACGATGTCGTGAAGCATGCTCCCTCCTCACAACCGCCATTCATGAGTATTTTGGTTGAGGCTAGATGGAAAATTCACATAAGGTTGGTTCGTTTAGGTCAGGTTAAGGGGTTCACTATGTCAAAGCAACCAATCTCAATTTTCCTTGTTCTTCTTTTGCTCGTACCACTCATCAATACAGCGAGTGCAGATGAAGTAGAAGGACCAAATCTGGAAGCTAAAAACTTCTCTGCAGTCGTCGACTCTGACAGTGAAACAACAACACTCAGTTGGGGTAATATCGACACCAATGATTTCGAGATACTTAATGACTTGAAGTTCACAAATTATTCACTCTATCGCTCAGATGAACCTCTCGACAGTTCCAACTACCTGGAATCTCAACTCATTTCTGAACAGATACAAGCATGCCTTTCTTCAGATTCTTTATCAGAATGTAAAGATCGTTTGCATTCAGTAACAAATTCCATTCCTCCATCAAC
>JABGWN010000135.1 GCA_018645535.1 Methanobacteriota archaeon | reverse complement strand
GTCCCATCGACAGCAGTCACAGAATGTATGACTGCAACAGCAGTGAACGGCCAAACCTTGGCATTCACAGTAGGAGATGGTGTCATGGTCAATGGCGCGAATGTGACGCTTGCTGACGTTGGAACAAGTAACGGTGTGATCCATGTCATCGACAAGGTACTTACACCCACAGATGCTCCAAACAACATTCCTCGAACTGCACAATGTACAGGTGTTCATGACTCACTCGTAGCAGCAGTCATCCAAGCAGAATTGTTGGAAACCCTACAAGGTGAAGGGCCGTTTACACTCTTTGCACCAACAGACCAAGCCTTTGCAGATGCAGGAATTGATTTGGCTGCTCTGAACACTCCAGAGGGTAAAGCAATACTATCCGACATTCTTCTGTACCACGTTTACATTGGGACTTTATCTTCAACCGATCTTACGGACGGGATGCAAATCCAAATGGTGAATGGGGATAATACAACATTTTCGCTCGTCACTGGTATCAACGGAGCCAACATCACACTGGCAGACGTATCGACCTCGAATGGAATCATCCATGTGATCGATCAAGTCCTCCTTCCACCAGTGGAAAATGAAGAAAACGTCGATGGAGATTCAACAGAATCCTCTGAGGATGAAGAAACTGGATGGCTCACCTATGTTTTGGTTATCGGTGGAGTAATTGTTCTCGGTGTTGTTGCAGGTCTTCTCTACACACGTAGGCAAGAAACCGGCCAGGGAAGTGAATCCAAGGAATATTCGCAAGGCGGTATTATTAATCAATTGCAACCGATTGATCCTTCGTCTTACAGTACCTCACAAACCCAATCAACCCCAAGTTATGCAACTGACTATGCTGCACAAGCTACGGTACAACCCGTTGTCGCCGAACCAGTTGCTCTCCAACAATGGACTGACGCAAACGGTCACACTTGGAGAAAGATGGACGATGGAAGCACAATGTGGTGGAATGGCACCGATTGGCAAAAGTATGCTTGATCCTGCTTGTATTGAACATAAACCAGTTCAATAGGTATGCAGGTCTGCTTAACCCCAGATCAAACATATTGAAGACAATAGAATCAACAACCGACATGTCTGTTGTGAGAGTAAATATCGCACAGTTTGCACCTGTCGCAGGAGTCAGTTATTTAACAAAAGATATGAGACATAATTCGTGGCGAACGTTCAATCTATGGCGCCTGTCGCCGCAATTGTAGACCTTATGCTAGGTATTGTTACGTTGATTATGATTTCAAAAGTTAACAACAAAGCGCAAGGGGATAAGATCGCTGGCTTCCTAATTGGTTGGATTCTTGTTTTTCAAGGAATGGAATACCTTTTCCTTTCTATCCTTGAATTCCAAGTCGGTTCTGCTAGCCTTTTCGGTACAGTTGATACCTCGGATACAGAAAGGGGATTCCTCTTAACTGGTCTCTACATGTTTCAAATCAGTGTTGTTGTGTTAATGAGTTCCTTGGCTCTCGTTTTCCCGTTCAGAATATTGCCTGACTCATGGGATGAGAAAGCCATATTGGGATCTGTTTGCATTTTGTCAATATCAATTACGACAATACATCTTGTAACTGATTTCGATTTCTTGGCTATTGAAAATATTCTGATGGTTCCTGCGTTCGTGATTTTAATTTCCCTCTACATTAGGTTCCTCACTTCAGAACTACGAACTGAAAATGACTCCTATCGAAAGGTTTCCATCGCTTCTGGGCTAATCCTTATCGGAATGTTTGGAGAATCAATGACCTATTGGCTTTCACAAGTGCTCTCAATCAATGATGAATTTAATCAACGTATTGCAATAGAGTTCTCAATCATGCCGAGCGGGGCTTCCTGGTTCGGAATGATGGTTGGCATGTCATTGGGTGCAATTGCCATCTGCGTGCTCTTCTTGGGAGAGATATGGCGCTCATATAACGTCGGTGCGGCTCCATTTAGCATCATGGTATTCGTCATATTCATCGTTGGTTTCATCGCAGGAATCGCTGATGTTGCAGTACTTGATATTGTCACGAGTTGCTATGATCAGGCCTGTCAAGAGTTCCCGTCCGCATACAACATTTGGTATGATTTCACATCTGAATCATTGGTATACCTTTACACGCCTATCCTCTTCATGTTTTTATTGTTAAAATATGATCTCATCGATACTCAAAGCGGGAACAATAAATGGTTAATTCGAATCATTGTCATCCTACTTCTCTTAATCGTCTCATCAACTGTTCTTGAATTGGTTCAGTCCTTTTTACCGATTCCAGAAATGATTTCTTCCGCCGCCTTAGCAATCATTGTTGCCATATTTATCGGATGGGAAGAAAAGATTGTAACTCAACTGATTAGTGGTGCGGAATCTGTTTCTCATAATCTACCGTTTGAGGATGGAAGGCTTGAGAACTCAAGTACTGTCGATCCAAAAGTGTTCAATCTCACATTAAGCGCCATTCTGCTTTACATTCTAATATTGAGTATGTTGCACAGTGGGCTGACAAAAGGGGGTCTCTGAAATGGTAACTGATAGCGATATTGATATGGAACACCTGTTGTTTACAAAGGACTCACTGATTCCTACAATCGCAGCAATCGCCTTAACGATGATTTTGCTTTCAGTTACTACCATTGACTTTCTACCCGAACTCAATGATACTCAAGTGTTTACTTCTGAAACAAGAGAATGGAATGTTCAGTTTGATACCTCTACTGTTGATGATGACGATGATGGTCATACATTTTCACATACAGAAATTTGGGCTGATGATGAAACAAAGGTTGTTGATTTTGATTTCAGAGAGTTGGTGATACCTGAAGGAAAAAGAATAGGATACATTTCCGTTAGTATTTATCCTGAAGAAGATACTGGAATTTCTCTTAACGATCCCGATTGGGGCTGTGATTCCATTGGTGTTTCTGTGATGTCTGACAACTCGACATTGCCTGCGCAATGGCAAGATGATCGAAATATCCTCTTAGGAAACGATGCAGATTGCGAAGTGATTCCAATTTTCTTACAGGCCTATCCGTTCTTTTATGATGATAATTCAGCCAATATGACTGCCAAAAATGATTATCAGGCTATGATTCCTTGGACTGAGGATGGATGGGGTTTAGGCGTCTTCTCCCTTCAGATTGATATCGATGTACAATCCTATGGTGGCCAAGGAGTCGGTATTGTTGACGACGATGAAGAAATTACAATTACAGTAGATGTTGTTACATTTTCTGGAGAAGTTGTTGAAGTTGAGTGATGCCTAGGACTTGTATGTTTTTTGCTTTGTCACGCTTATGAATACATTTAGATGGATTTATATCGAAATCACTCTTGAGGCATTACAATGGAATTTGCGTACTTATTGAAGCTCGCATATCTATTGGTCGTAGCCTTTTTTATAACCGGCAGTATTTCTTTTTCCATTGGCCTTATATTGATTTACAACAACTATCTTTGGTGGTCAAATGGATTCCAGTATGATGGACTACATGTGCTCGTAAATGCAGTGGCAATAATGACTCTAGTCATTTACATCACATTGAGTGGATGGGTCTCTCGCAAAGAAGAGCGCAAATTAGGTGAGTTGAATATCCCAGAGATCATCTAATGGTTGCCGTATCTCTCAAGAGTTCACTCGTCTTTGACTGATACAATTGGGTTTCCATCCGCATCAGTCCAAGTAAGGTCTTCAGTCTCTTCCTCATCAGATTCTTCAACTTCATCCTCGTCAGTTTCCTCCACATCAGATTCTTCTTCTAACTCTACATACTCTTTCTTTTGCAATCGGCGAGAACTCATGGCGACGACGATACCTAATATTATCATGATACCAACGATGATTCCGTACAATAAGACTGGGAGTTCTTCAACTTCTTCTGCTGTTGTCCAAGAGACTTCACTCGATGTTTCACCGGCTTCATCAGAGATCAAGTTACTTACTCCTTCGAGAACATCTGGATACAAGAATTTACACGTCAAGGAAACTGCTTCATCGGTGTAATGCCACCATGTAATTGGTACCTCCTTTGATTCGCCAGGACCAACTTCCCAGTTTCCTGTGTTTGCTGTTGTATCTGCCTCTTCTCCGTTCGTATAGCATCGTACGTTTGGATTAACAGCAATTGTGCCAGTGTTGGAAATTGTGACTTGGAGATAGTGTGTTTTGCCAGTATCTGCCGTAACACTAACTGGTTCTATCTTATCGATGCTCAATGAAGGGTATGTTACATTGACGTACGACATTGCTGTTTTTGGCGCTGGAGCATCGGCGATGAAGTTGCCCCAATTTGATTCGACGGTTATTTTGATGGTTCCACTTTCTTGATTGTAGGTTCCAGTTCCATCAACCCATTCCACGATTCTCTTATTTTCACTTGTTCCGATGTCGACAAACCATGTACTTTGGTCAGTTT
>JABGWN010000134.1 GCA_018645535.1 Methanobacteriota archaeon | reverse complement strand
GCTACTTCCGCTACTACTGGTGCTACTCACGCTTCAACAGGGTTCATCTTTACCTTCCCTGCAATCTTCTTGCTTGCATCGAAAGCCCAGTACTCGTTGGCCGACGGGCCTTTGATTACTTTAGAAGATGGTGAGGCGTTTAGATTAGCATTTATTGCTATTGTAGCCTCGATGTTTGCTGGTTTCCTTGGCGTGATGTACTTCATCATTTTCAGACGTGTTTGGCTTGTAGAAGATCCACTTCCATTGCCTGGTTTCGAGGCAACTCTCAAAATGCTCGATATTGCATCTGACGTGAACACTGGCGCTGTTGAACATGCTCGTGAATCATTGAAAACGATTGGTTTTTGGACCGGTATTACGATGATTGGAATGTTTCTAATCGAATATCCACTCATTTGGTTATCTGACAAAAAACTGTCTGTTATGGATTACTTAGCAGAAACACTCCACATTGGAGATGTGGGACTTGCTTCCTTTTACAGTGCGGGAAAAATCCACCAACCATCAGGCATTTACGAAGACGGTTCATCAAAGAAATACACACAATGGTCAGAGGATAGTGCATGGAACCCCTTTGCTTACACTTATGTTGGTGTAGCTCTGACTCCCTCGATGTTTGCAATAGGTTGGTTCATGAAGACTCGAGTTGCCTTCCTCGTCAATCTTGGAACGCTTGTTGGTTGGTTCTTCTTGGTACCGCTCGCAGTGTACAGTAACTTCCCAGTATACGATGCTACATTACAAGCAAATGTCCCAATTCAAGATTATGCCGCAGGTGGAGGAGAAGCCCTTCAGATGATCGCCTTCTCCAAGACCGTTCGAACGATTGCAATCGGCTCTATCGTTGGTGGTGGTATGTTTGGTCTTGCTAAGATGTGGAAGACCTTTGCAAACATCTTCAAAGATATTGGCTCTGCTTTCAAAGGCGAAGGTTCACAAGAATACATGGAAGGTAAAGGCTGGTATGAATGGCCGCTTATGCACATTCCAATCTTCATGGGATTGACATTCCTTTCGATGATTCTGATCTTCTGGGTTGGCGGTTTCCCTATTGCTGCTGCTTTCATCTTCGCTACCGTTCTCATTCTCACAACCTTCCTTTTGGGAGCTATCGCAGTTCGTGTCATGGGCGAGACTGGAATTGAACCAGTTTCTGGGACCTCGTTCATCGTTTTGTTGATGCTTCTTGGTATTTTCCTGAATTTAGACAGCGCCCTCGGCCTATCGAAGCAAGACGCAGTTCTCCTTGGATTGGTTGGAACAACGGTATTTGGTTCGGCTATCTCGATGTCAGGGACTGTTATTGGAGACTACAAGAACAGCCTGTATATTGGTAATCGTCCTTATCACATTTCTAAGGGTAACATCATGGGTGTTGTTCCTGGAGCCATTATTGGAGCAGCAGTAGCAATCTTCCTATCGATTCAACTCGCTGAAGGTCGTATTGATCTAATTGCACCACAAGCAAACGCATTCGCTACATTCTCCGTAATTTTTGCTGAAGGGCAAGGTGACCTCTACCTCCTCGGAATTGGCTTCTTACTAGGTATGTTTGTCGAATGGGTTACTGGAATGGGGACTTCATTCGGACTAGGAATGTATCTTGACGTACCTCACACCCTTCCAATGCTGATTGGTGGATACAGCCGAGACAAGTGGGAAGAGCGTAAACTCAAACCAAAGATCGAAGCCATCAAAGAAGAAGAAGGAGCTACTGCAGCTGAAAAGAAGCGTGCCCTTATTCTTTTGAGTACTTTCATGGTCGCTGCAGGATTATTGACTGGTGAGGCATTCTTTGGAACCGAATCCAGTATACTTTCATTCATCGACACACTTGTTGCAAAGCCAGACAGTACTGGTTGGTACATCGGAAGAATGGCTGGGTTCATCGGATTGAATGTTGGTATTGGGTATGGAATTTACGCCCTGTTCAAGCGAGCAGGCGTAATCGGTGGAAGCCCAGTCATGGATGCTGAGTTAGTCAACGAGTCGTGAACTGCATGAGTGGGTCAAACGTCCCACCGTTTGTCTGGGCTGTATTAGGAATTGCCATATTCGGTGTCTCAAGTGCGGGGGCGATTTTTACCCATGTTGATGAAATCCCTCCACTTTTACGTGCTTCTTGGAGATTACAATTAACAGCATTATTGCTCGCACCACTTGCAGTATGGCAATGGATTTCAACTGAACAAGTCATAAAAAAAAGGGTTCTTGAACCCAAGAATTTGAATATACTCATTGGCAGTGGTTTCTTCCTTGCTCTCCACTTTGGATTTTGGGTGACTTCTTTAGATCACACATCATTAACACATTCTCTTCTTTTTGTGACCGCTCACCCTCTTGTTATTCTTGTTGGTATGTTTTTCTTTGTTCGTAAACCCAGTCGAATGGAACTTATGGGCGGTATAGCAGCTTTCACAGGAGCAGGAATTTCATTACTCGACGCTGGTGATGTCCAAGGAGGTCATTCCGTTACCTTCTTTGGAGACCAATTAGCCTTCTTTGGAGCAGTATTCGTTGTAGGTTACATCGTCTGCGGGCGAATTTTGAGGGAGTGGATGCCACTGTTTGTTTACGCTTTTCCAGTCACCTTGATTGGTGGTTTGTTACTTATTCCAGCTTCTTGGATGCTTGAATCGAACTTTAGTTCACTCGGAGCCTTTGGATATTTTACACATTCTACCATTTGGTGGTTCCTTCTCCTCGCTTTTATTGCTGGTATTCTTGGACATACTGGCCTGAATTACTGTCTAAAATATGTCTCCCCACTTCTTATCTCGATCAGTGTAACTCTCGAGCCTGTAATCGGTTCTATCATTGGATGGTTGTTTTTCTCAACAGGTGTTCCTGGATTGTGGACATGGGTCGGTGGACCTATTCTCATGCTTGGAATAGTATCGATTATTTATGGGGAACACCTTTCAAATCAAACAGCCTTTCATAGAGCAGAAGTACAGGGGGAGAATGAATGATGTTTAAGAAATGGGTCTTGTTAACAAACGATGATGGAATCGAAGCACCTGGATTTGAAATGCTTGTAAAGTCCTTGAACCTGAGAGGAATTGCAATCATTGCTTTTGCTCCGTCAAACAACAAATCTGCGTGCAGTATGCAAATAAACCTCGGTAAAGCAATGGATTTGCACAACAGAGACGATTTAATCTCAAAATGGAATTTAGATGATTCTGCAGGATGTCACCTCTTTTCTCTTGATGGTACACCTTGTGATACAATGATTGTAGCACTCGATGGGGGGTTGGAGAAAGTTCTACCTGGAATCATTCCTTCACTGGTGGTATCTGGCGTAAATTTAGGGCCAAATCTCTCTCAAGATTCATATCACAGCGGAACAATGGGAGCAGCAAGAGAAGCCGGATTATATGGCATGCCAGCGATTGCATGTTCCTTTACATCGTTTGAACTCGAAGGCATGGAAAGAGGTATTGAAGGATCAGTTCAATTGGTTGAACGTGCACTTGAACTCCTGCCAACAGTCCCGCAGAATCTCTGTCGACCTCATATCGATGCAGATGCTTTCCATGTATCAAAGTGGCCGGATCAAGTCGGAGCTAGAAACACTAAAGATGCCATGAAGATGCTTCTTCATGCCTTTCATCATGGTGAATTAATGTTGAATATTAATGTCCCACCTACTTGGAATGGTGATTTTCAAACAACTCGATTGGGTATGAGATGGTACAGGGATGCTGTGCAGTTCGGAGATGACGATCATGATGGTACAGTTGAGGCTCGTTTTACCATCGGTGCTGCATATATTGATACAGAATCCGTTCCAAAAGGGGATTGTGATTCAGTCGCTAATGACTTTGCAAGCATATCCTCACTTGCTAATTGGCCTCAGACTCATCCTCTTGCTTTGGATGATGAACTTCTATCCCATGCTCTCAAACAAGGAACAGATGGCTTCCCGCTTTGGTTCAGAGATTGAGTTCAACATTCTCATCCAATAAGAAGTGACATAAGCCGATTGCAAGATGCCCTTGAAGCCATGTTGAACCTAATGATCGTGGGATTCCTCTTTCGGTTTCTAAGGGTAAATCATCCGATAGGATGAACGCTATATCAGTTGGATTATAGATGGAAGTTGATGGTAATATGGCCTTTTCATTCCACAATCGTTCAGAATCTGCATCTAAGCGAATCAATGTTGTATCTTGCCAATCCTTTAGCGTCCGTTCGAGAGTTCCTCCTCCATCGTAGACGCCTGGGCTTCTCTCGACCCATTGCCCAATAGCAGGCATAGGCTCTTTGATGGATTTTGCAATCAATCCAGCAACACTTCGCTCTTCAGCATGAAATCCTCGTAATTCAGAACCTACAAATTTCAGACGACGGTGAGGCCCTGGACCACCTTGAAGATGAAGGACAACCACAACATCCTCTCGGATTCCATGGGATTTCAACAACGCTGCCATTAATCCTCGAATAAGGACGTCCATACGTCCAGCGCCACCTGCTAAATCATTCAAAGGAAGTTTTCCTTTGCTCATTGCTCGATGGCCTACAAGTGCAAAATAACGCACATTAATCTCCTCGTTCAATGATCGTTCGAAGAGCATCACAGAGGTCTAATTCCTTTTCTAGTACGAAGTGACTTCCTTGCTTGTCAACAAGATATCCTCTCGGTTTGGTAGAATCATGAAGATCTTCCAATCGATTGGCTACAACGGCAGTCATACCTGAATGCTCGATTTGTGCGATAGCTCTGTGGATGAGGTCCCGTTGCTTAATTCCAGATTCTAACTTGAAACCAATACGAGTCGAGCCAATTGTCTTCGACTTCAATTCTAGAATATGCTTGTCGCCTTCGACGAGTGTAATGTCAAGAGGACCCTGTTGACTGGCGAGTTTCCCGTTTGCAGGATTCTCAACAACGTAATCGAGTACTGCTGCTGTGTGAACCCAAGCATCGATGTTATCATTTGCAATGGCCATCAATTCTTTGAGCATCGTTTGAGGTTGAGGTGCTGAGATACAGAGCGGCAACCATTCAGGCATTTGGACAGAGGTTTTTCCAACAACACATGTGATATCATGTCCATGACGATACATATCATCTGCAATTTGGTAACCTGTCTTTCCGGAACTCGTATTTTGAATGCCACGTATGTCATCAATAGGTGAGTATGTACCTCCTAAGGTGACTACAACGCTTTTTCTGTTCGATTTCTTTGAATTTATGCCATGAGCAAAGCGTGCAACAATATGCTCATGATCTGGAGTTTTTCTTTTCCCTTCTTCCAAATCGCCCCACATTACATCAATACTTTCTTCACGAAGGCGTTCTACTATGTCATCAGTAACTGGATCTGAGGCTAAATCCCCATGCATACTCGGTACCATTAGAACATGAGTATTGCGAGAACGAGCAGCACTTAGGGCCATCAAAAGCGGTCCCTGTTGCATTCCATGGAGATGTGCTGCTATTGTATTTCTTGTCGCAGGAGCGACAAGTATAGCATCAGCATCTTCCAATTGCATCATGTCACCATTCCAATCGGTGATGACTTCGCATTGACTCGCCCATTCAACCGCTAGTGGTGTAATAACACGCCGAGCAGACTCAGTCATGATCACCAAAAGGTCTGCTCCGTGTCGACGTAGTTCGCGAAGTAAGCGAACAGTATCAACAGCAGCAATACCTCCAGTTACACCAACGATGATTCGATGTCCTGAAAGGCTAGAACCTTTCATTTCAACACCGGTATCTCCCACGGTCATGTACCTGCGAGATGCTCGTGTATCATGACT
>JABGWN010000133.1 GCA_018645535.1 Methanobacteriota archaeon | reverse complement strand
GATCCGTTGAGTTCAACAGTTACTGTGAACGACTTGGTACCTTCGCCTGTTGCGACAGTTGAGCCGTCATCCCAAGAGATGTCAACATCGATGTCGAGGTAATCACGAACTTCAACGTACACTTGTTGTACGTCGTTTGTTGCTTCAACATCTTGGTCAGAATAGACTTCGATTTGAACAACATAGATACCTGCTGAAGGAGTCCAAGTAGCATCGCCACCACCGTATTGAATCATTGTCTTGCCACCTTTGAAGACATCTCCTGAAGCAAGTGATTGATCATCACAGACAGTTGTGTCATCGCAGATAACGTCAGGATTGTTCCATTCGAGGTCCGCCCCTGTGCTATCCTTAGCAAGGTTAAGTGGGTTTCCGTTTCCATCAGCATTCCAGACCTGTGCTTTGTAGCCAAGTTCGGTGATTGCAGTGTCGCCAGCATTTTGGATGAATACTTCGAAAGTCGAATCTTGACCTACGTAGAGTTCATTGCGGCATGTTGGTTCGCAAACGGTTTCTTTCGGTGAAGTAATTGCAACGAGTTCTGCGTCAGCACCTGAACGTGCTCCCGTGTCCTCTATTACTTCGTTTGTTTCAAGCTGTGTGATGTCGATGTTTGCCATTAGGCTAGCAACCAACAAAAGCACAAGCATTACAGGGGTAATTTTTCTCATGTCATATCCTCCAATGGGGCGGTAACTCGCCCTACGATAAACGCCGTATATATACTATGGGTGTGATATTTATTGAGGATTTTTATTAAATTAATTCGCCTTACGAGTCCCTTGATTGCTGCTCAGTCAAGGGTTTGTGATTTCAAGAACTTGAACGCAATGCTTCCGAAGGTGGAACTTTAGATGCAGCACGTACTGGACCTAGAGTCGCCAAGAATACAAGAATCCAACCTCCCACGAACATAACAACAGCCGTCGTCCAAGGAAGGACAAGGGATGCCCCCTCCTTTTCCCATACAGCGGAATGCAATCCTATGTGGAAAAGCAGACCAACCACAATGCCGTTGAGTATTCCTAACAATGCGACCCATGTAACTTCAATAACATGGATTCTCAAGACCATTCCTTGAGTATAACCTATCGCACGTAGCATTCCGATATGCTTTCTTCTTTCTGAGACAGAACGATACGTTACGACACCTATGCCTGCGATACCAATCACCAAACCGATGGATAGATATCCTTCGAACAGTGCGAGAATGGATAAAACAAGGGATTGGATGAGGGCAACTTCTTCTGCGATAAGTGATACTTGGATTCCTTCCTTTTCTAAATCTAAACTCAAATGTTGGCTAAGTTCTGCTGCTGCTTCTCTTTCATCTTTTGACTTTCCAGCAGCCTCGTAGTAAGATACGCCTTCGCTGTCGAATGATGGACTTGCTTCACTATCTGGCGAAACAGAAACATATACTCGAGTTAGATCACCATCGTATTGTTCAATCACTGGTTCTGAAGGCATCCATACACCTGCAGAAAACAAATAAGATGATTGTTCAAGAATACCGCCAACAGTCACAACACGGCGGTGACTCGGTTGTTTTGAATCGATGATTGTAATGTTCTCACCAACTTTGGCAGGAAAGATACCAACTGAGGTTCCGTCAAGGGATGATTCAAGACCAAACGAAGCATCTACGAAAACTATGTCTGTTCTCTGATACATAGAAACCCACGCTTCCTCTGAGGAATCTCCGAGCCCTTCATCCCAAATGTAGAGTGAAATACCACCATGATCAACAAAGCCTTGATCCACGCCTCTTAGGATGTAAGGGGAACGAGTTTCTTCATCGTTCTCAAGGAATGCCTGGGCCCGATAGACCCTTCCTATTGCATCGATTTGTTCGATATTAGAATTATTTAGCCCCCATTCTTCAACTGGACCTTCGAGTTGCAAAGGTCGTGACCTTGAAGAGGAAAGCATCAACTCAAATTCACCTTCTGATTCTTCGACAAATGAACTGGAATAATTATCAAATTGAAGTGTATAACCACTTAGAACGATAACTGAAAATACTGTTATCGAAAACATACCCATCACCACAGCAGTTCGTAGAGGTTTCTGAAGGGGATAGGACAACGCCACTGGAAGAACAGGGCCACTAGATAACTTTGGCAAACGTAACAATCCACGTATCATCGTTGGAGCAAGCGCAGCCAAGACAAACACACCTGCCAAGACTTGCACGAGACCAATCAGAATAAACGATAATTCATTTGGAATCAAATCATTGCGTACAGGATCGAGTGAGGACGGTAATCCTGTCCATACCAATAAAGCGACACCACTCCAGCCTATCGTTTTACGAGGAGCCTCTCTGAAGACTGGCAACGTACCATCGATTTTACGACGGGCTCGAAGGACAGGAATAACCCAGAACAGTATTGGCATTGTGAAGAGAATGGAACTACAGCCAAACAAAATCCACATTGAGTGCTCAACACCTTCCCCTCCAATAAAGAACAGTCCAATACTTCCCAATACCGCACCTGCCATGACGATCAAGAAGATGTATATCCCCCATGGGACGTGCTTAGGAATCCGTTGAGGGACACTCTTTAGCGCATGAACGATAATCAAACGAGAAGACCAAAGAGCCGAAAAGAACAATGTCAGAATCGAGAGATGGAAACCCCAGAACCATCCCGAAGCAAGAGAAGATGAATCGACATGGAATGTAAACACATCCGTACCCGCATTAGCAAAGACGCTCGAAAAGCCGATTCCAATGAACCAGGCAAGTCCCATGCCGAGTAACGACCCAATCCCGCATCCGAAGAAGGCTGCAATTGAACCTTCGATCATGGTCATATATCGCAAATCAGAACGCGTGAACCCAAGTGCTCTTACGGTTGCATACTCTTTTTGTCGAACATCTACCAACATCATCACGATGGTCACAACAAGAAGGACCCCCGCCGCTATCGTAAACGATCCAAACACAAGGAACATTGCCGATAATACGCCTGATGAGGCTTCGGCTTGTTCCATAGCATCGAGTTTTACTGTTCGAATCGAAAGGGACATCTCATCAAATCCAACGAGTTCGTTGAGATGGTTTTCAATCGCAACACGCTCTTCGAGCGAGACAGACCCAAACACGAGCATCGATCGTTCGTCTTCTTCAGCAGCTGCTAATGTTTCACCGTCCTTGATGTTGATAAGACCAAGAACGACCGATTCAAGTTCCGATAATTGCGAAAGTTGATCGTTTTCTGTAAACGAACCATTGATGTTGAGTTGCTGCGAATCATCAGAACCAAAGGCGAATTGGAAGAGTCCAGAGGCATTTAGCGAACCATTTGCGACACCAGAAATCATTTGCAATCGATCCCCAATCATCAGTTCAGTTTGGGTAACATTCAACGAAGGAACGTCACCATCAATAGCGAAAAACATCTGTGGGAGGGTTCCAAATCCTCCTGCATCTGAAAGGATAGGAAGGCGAATTGATTGTATCGAACCATCCGCAATAGCGCGAACAATGATTCCTGGAGATTCAATGCACCATGCTTCTTGATCGCTTACAACAGACCCTTTCCCAGATGCACACACCGAGGGAGTATTCGAAGATGAGATCGGCCATTCTGCTTCAGAAATCTCGACAAAGTTTGATTCTTCTCCGCTCCATACTCGTTTGTAATAATCAATCGATAAAAGACCTTCAACTTTCAAGAAAAGGTCGCCTGAGTGATGTTCCAAGTCCCAATCCAAAACCGTTGAAGGTGTGTTGAGATTGAGAACGTAGGGTGTTTGTGAACCATTTACAAGATCTCCATACCATAGTGTCCGGTTCAGACCTTGTTCAAGAGCAAAATAGGTATCTTCGTGGAGTTCTACTGCCACTATATCCTTCTCTTTCAATAGACGAATGGTTGAATCTTCATCTGAACTATTTCCAAGAATGAGTCCCTCATCATATGAGGCAAAACCGTACTCATCGTCTATGCTGACGTCAGTGATAATGGAACCTGAAGGTACTCTCCATACCCATGATTGGTTATCATTACGCTCATATCCAAAACCGCCAGGGCCCCAATGCCAAATCGCATCGTCTTCTGATACAATATGATTCACATCCCCATCAGCAAGCGTTAGTAATTCTGAACCGTTTGCTTCCAAACCAATCAATGGCACCTGTAACACCTCTAAGAGAGAGGAGTCCTCCATCAAATCACTTTGATTCTCTTTAATGGAACGAACAAGAGAAGCCTGTATCCTCCCCAATCCTTGCGAAGAGGCAATGGTGAAGGAATCACTTCCATCATCGGTCAAGAACTGCAAACCAGAATCTTCTGCGTTAATGGTCTGATTCAAGGCCAGTTCCAATTGCTCAATCAAGGGAGAATATCCATTCCTTGTTTCTTCTAAGCCCTTGATCGATAAACGGATTGTGGTTACATTTTGACCTGCTTGTTGCAATGTTTGAGCCGTTTGTAAATCAGTAAATATCGCAGGAGCTGTCGTTCCAGCAAGTTGTCCTTGATTTGCCATAGAAACGACATCATGAATCAAAAAGAATTGTTTTGTACGTTCAATACCTTCATCCGAACGAACAAACCAACCAAGTTCAATCTCATCACCTTCATCGACCTCGAGTTCGTTAGCAAGTGCCCGATTAATGACCACAATCGATCGGTTTGAGAAACGGCTTGCCTCTTCAAGTTCAAACCATGTCAGACCATTTGAGGAGGACCCAATAAGAGCATCTTCTTGATGCTCTAGGGCAAACCAAGGAACGTTTGGTTCAGCAGTTCCTTCACTCGTTTCGACGGATGCTGTTGTAATCCGGCCAGCCTGAATGGAATCAACTGCATCTACATCCTGACTTCGTAGTTCATCAACAATGGATGATGGAATCTCAACAACCTGTCCGATTGAGGAATCATATCCAGAGATTACAATATCAGTAGAGCCCCATGCTGCTTC
The DNA here is from genome assembly GCA_018645535.1 of Methanobacteriota archaeon. Lineage (GTDB taxonomy): Archaea > Thermoplasmatota > Poseidoniia > Poseidoniales > Poseidoniaceae > MGIIa-L2. Next base: position 9,127 of record JABGWN010000133.1, on the reverse strand, counting down.
AACTTCCTTTCGTACTGTCTCACCTAAAGAATCGCCAACGATAAGAGAGGAACTAATTATCGCAGAACCGATCATCAATCCTGCCATGAGAAGAGCTGCTTGACGTTGACGACGACGTATCTGTTGCCAAGCGAGTTTAAACACGAGAAGTCTTCTTGGGCTGAGTAGGGCTTGTACTCCTAGAAGACTCAATACTCCGAACATGGCGCTTCCAACAAACACCGTCATTTGGCCAAGACCAAGCCATTCAAGAGCGAAATAAGACAGGATGGAATCTAAGAGTGGAACGATTATGATGATTGCCCTATTCTTAAGAGAACAATCATGGCGAAGCCCAATTGCTGCTATGGTCGCCAGAAGTGCTATGACGAAACCCAAGAGCAGCAGAGCAATCAACTTCATTCCTCCTCAGATGCTTGGCGAAATTTCCCATCTGCCATCTGAAGAATACGATCGCATTGTTCTGCAATCGAATGGTCGTGAGTTACAATGAGAAACGTCGTATTGCCGAGTTTACATAAGGTTCGTAACAATCCAAGTATTGATTCAGATGTTTCAGTATCAAGATTCCCAGTTGGTTCATCACAGAGGACAATCGCTGGGCGATGAACGACGGCCCGTGCTACAGCAACACGCTGCTGTTGACCACCAGACAATTCTGCTGGGCGATGATGTAAACGATCGCCTAATCCCACTGCATTGAGCGCTTTTGACGCTTCTTCTCTCGCCTCAAGAGAGGTTTTACCTTGCAGCAGAAGAGGCAACTCAACGTTCTCTAAGGCGGTCATTACCGGCAAGAGATTGAACTCTTGAAAGATGAAACCCATGTTTGAGCCACGAACACGTGTTCGGACATCATCATTGGAACCATACAAGTTCTGTCCATTGATTGTAACTGATCCAGAGGAAGGTTCATCAATTCCCGAAAGCACATTGAGCAAGGTTGTTTTCCCACACCCCGAAGGACCCATAATAGCAACCATGGCACCCTGTTCAACCTCAAGAGATACATCCTCAACAGCCTTGATGACGGATTCACCCGATTCATAGAGTTTCCACAAGCCTTCCGCCTTCAGTGCTAACGCCATGCAAAACGTTACGGCTGCGTATTGATAAACTACCGCATGAATCCCGATGCATGACCGAAGTTGCAGGGTATGTACGCGTATTGGCGTTTGGCCCAATCGCTGAATCTATTGGGTCGAGGACGTCAAAAGTGGAGTGGCATCACGGAATGAGTATCGAGGATATTGTCCATGCACTCGATATGCAACACTGGATCGGACAAGGACTCGCTGTGGCCTTGAACGGGGAGAGGTGCCCTCTGGACATTCATCCACAACAAGGCGATGAAGTCGCTCTTCTCCCTCCTGTATCTGGTGGCTGAACGATACAATTTGCGCTTAAGCGATGGTAAGCCTTGAAAGCAAGAACATACAGGACTGTATAGGGAATACAATGGCATTTAGTCCGGGACCACTCGAAATCGTCATTCTTTTGGCTATCTTCTTTATTCTGTTTGGTGCTGAACGATTACCAAAAATGGCGAATGCTCTCGGCCGTTCAAAGGGCGAGTTTAACAAGGGACTCTCAGAAGCAACAACTGCAGCTACAATCGCTGATTTAGAAGCAGGCGGGAAAACCCCAGACCAAGTACTAATGGACCGTGCAAAAGCGGTTGGGATTGACCCTGAGGGAATGTCTGTTCAAGAATTAGAAAAGAAAGTCAAGGCCCTTGAAACTCTTAGTGATGAAGAGTGACTAGCCTCGCTTCAATTTCATCGGCGAACCACATCGATCACAGATTTTAACATCGTCTTTTTTCGATTGTTTCGCATTTGAAGGTACATCTTCTTCTGCTCTGCAACCAATGCATCGTAAAATCCATTTCCACTGTTTCTTGCCACCCTTTGTCAGAACACCTTCAACTGGAATGCCTGCTTTACGAGCCACATTTTTCATTCGGTAGTCATCTGTAACCAAAGGAATATTTTGATCGATGGCTAAAGCAAGGACCTCTAAATCCACTTCAGATAGACGAGGTAAATCTCCGGTTTCAGAGGCTATTTCTCTTGCTCGTCGAAGAGCGGGTTCGAGTGGTACTTGCCAATTGAGTGATGCTGATTCCATCAACATGGATCGTTGTTCATCAACTCTGAGTAACTCTTCTTGTTGAGAAAAGGCAACGATTCCACCACGGCAACGCTCAACTGGCCAATGCAGCAGGGCAGCAGTATCGAGGACGCGCATTGTATTTTGCTGGAGAACCGATGTAAAGAAGGCACCGATGACCCATATGCTCAAGAAGCAACATCCACACCAAGAACCATGATTGGCGAAGAGGTTATACTCGACTTCTTTGAATCGTTTGGCCCTTTGGCGTTAGCTCTTCTCTCATTCACAGAGGCGATTATCCAACCGATACCACCAGACGTGTTGTTTTTACCAATGGCCTATGAAGCAAGAGACAATGGTGGCCTATTGATTTGGCTATGGTTGGTTGTGACCGTTTCTTCTGTACTTGGAGCAATAATTGGTCACGCACTTGGAAAACGATACGGTACAAGATTAATCGATAAATTTGGCAAGCGCCACCATCGGCAGCAACTTGAGAATATGTTTGAGAGATATGGAACGCTTGGAATGTTCATCGCCGCTGTCTCGCCCTTACCGTACAAGGTGTTTGGATGGATGGCTGGTGCAAGTGACATGAAATTACGACCATTTATCATCGCTGGAATTTTTGGTCGCGGCCTTCGATTCGGGCTTGAAGCACTTTTCATTCTCATCTACGGGGATTCAGCCATGAGAGCAGCCGAATGGGTACTAGAACGTGAACTGTTGATGGGCGTAATTCTCGTCATCATTCTCGTCACAGGTGTTTGGTGGCTCAAGAAAGGGAACAGTCCCGCCCCAAATCAACAGGAATAAAATCCCTGAAACCAAGTCACTTTCCTGTGTTTCCACTTTGATGGAACCAGGCATTGATGATCAGAGATTCTGCAATTTGAAGATGTTCTGCCACAGTACCTTGCTTGAGTCCAATAGAATCAGCAATATCTCGTTGCCGGCATTTCCGTGGTGCGTTGTAATATCCCATCATGATGGCTTTTTCCAACACTTCTTTTCGTCGTCTAGGAAGACCAGGAGCTGTGTCCCACTGACCTTGGAAATTATTGTTAACGCTTATTTGAAAGGAGTCCCCTAAGAGAGCAATCAACTTATTTCGTGAATTTGACAATCCAGTAGTACTCCCTTCGATTGTTAGAATAAGATGTTCAGAATCAAGTATTGTTGGAGAGATAGCCCATGCATTCTCAAACATTGAAATTATTTGGACGATAGGGCCGGTCATCTTTGCCGAAAAAATAGCAGTCGAATCATTCACCTCAAAACGTTCAATGATTTCTAATCCTTCATTTTTTGTAAAGGCATCAAATATCTTACGATTTTTTAATGAAGTCTTCAAAAGATAAAGTGGCTCATCATCAGGTGTATTAAATTCCTTAAGCAATTCAATTGTATCAAACAATTCAAGCATCTTTACCCCTGGAAAATCAAGCTCTTTTCCGACCAAAGTCGAAACTTTTATTTGCATCACACCGAGCATGGTACCTCTGATGATAGGGCACTAGTATATATGCTCTCAGATGTAAATCGATGAATAAAATCCAAGATTCTAATTGGTGCTCGTGCCGGGATTCGAACCCGGGTCGGCGGGATGAAAACCCACTATGATGGACCTGGCTACACCACACGAGCCGCTGATTCTGCCGACCAATCTCTTGTTCATAACCGTTGGCCATGTTGAGGCTAGGCAAGCGTGCCATTTTGATAGTCGAGGACTGCTTGGTGAATCTCTTCACGTGTATTCATTACAAACGGGCCATAGCGAGCAATTGGCTCGTTTAACTCAGGGCCACCCATCAGCAGGAATTCTGCCCCTTTTTCGCTTGTTGTGAAGTCGATTTTATCACCTTGCGTCAAGAGACCTAATTGACCGTCTTCAACTGTTTTTCCTTCAATTGAGAGAGCACCTCCAAAGACGTACGCCATCACGTTTAGATCCGATTGAATCGAATGAGAAAACGAACTGTTTGGTTGCATTTTTACATGGATGAGTTGGATTGGAATTACCGTGTCAATAACGGCAGATACACCCAATGCCTCTCCTGCAATAACCACGGCATTGACCAAGCCATCATCACTAACAGCTTTTGGAATTTCATTCGCTGGGATATCTTGGTATCTCGGCTGCATCATTTTGTGTTCTGAAGGAAGATTCACCCATATTTGGAAACCATGTGTCAAGCCACCAGTTTCAAAGAAATCGGCTTGTGGTAATTCAGAGTGAATCACGCCACGTCCTGCTGTCATCCATTGCACGTCACCTGGATTGAGATCACCTCGATTTCCAGCACTGTCAGCATGTTGCATAGCGCCCTCAAGCAGATAGGTTACTGTTTCGAATCCTCGATGAGGGTGATCAGGAGCTCCAATCGCTTCCCTTGGACCCCATTCGACTGGACCCATTTCGTCCAACAGCAGGAATGGACTCATCAGCGATCCCATTGCAGCGGGCCTACGTACTGGAAAGCCTCCTCCTTCGAGTGTTCGATGCGTTGGTGCAGTCATTCGTACCGTTCTGTTTGTCATTGAATCACCCGACTTACAAGATCATCCATTGTAGATTGTGAAAAGGTCTTGGATTTATTCAAGGTCATTGAGCGTCCAATCACATTACTTCCCAAGTGTGAAAATTGTTGCCGCATAGCCATGAGACAGTGTGCACCGCCTCCACCACTATGGGTGGCAAGAAGAACAGTTTTATTGTTGAAAAGGAATCTAAAATCGTCACATTGAACTGACAACCAAGCGATCGAATTATTGAGGCACGGAGGGACCAGTCCGTTGTATTCAGGCGCACATACTACAAATGCAGAAGCACTTATCATCAAATCTGAAAGAGAACTTGTATCAGGAGATACGTCCGGATCAGATTCTGATTCAGGCGTATACACTGGCCAATCCAATTTCGTCAATTCTACGACTTGTGATTGTATCTTTTGTTCCAAAAACGTATCATGGAACCGATTTGCTAGAGTGAGATTGTTTCCCGAAGAGGCAGCAAGAATCACAACGTTGGCAACCATGCCCTGTCTAGAGAACTAAGATATATCAAGCGTTGGTATTCTCCTAGAAACCATGACTTTATCTAGGAATGTCCAGAGTGATAACTATGTTTGTCGAACTATTGGAGAAGCACCAAGGTCAATTTCTATTATTCTCAGGGAAGTTCTGTGGATATTGCACAGCAGCGAAACGATTTCTTGACCAGAAGAAATTACCATACACAGAAATCTCATTTGATAGTGAACCATCGCAATTGAGAGAAGAAGTTGTCGAAGCAACCCACCATCGGACAGTTCCCGTCATCTTTGACTTAAGGTCCGAGGAACGAATCTTCATCGGCGGTTTTGATGAATTGAATAAGTATCCATTGTGATTAAACGAGATTCTCAAGCCAGTTTTTTAGCATCTCATGATGCTCAGTGGGAATCATGTGTCCCTTTCGATGCTCTACAAGTTCAACAGGCCAACCTGCGCCTTCGAACAAGTGAGCAACAGCCCATCCGTCTTCAATAGGTACGCGAATATCACGAACACCATGCATCCAGAACATGTGTTTTGAATCTAATTCTTCGAGGCGTAAGCGTAACTCCATGGGTCGTACAAGTCGAGTCCCCAAGGCTACGAGTCCAATGATTCGATCAGCAAGAGGCAATTGTAACATCTCTTGGGCCATAGCTCCTCCTTGAGAGAATCCACCGATGACAAGAGGCCCAAGCGGCGCCTCTTCTGCGATAAGTTTCTCAAGTTGAGATAATGAAGAATCCACATCCATCAATTCTCTTCGTGAAAGTTGTAATCGTCGAGTAACATCAGGCTCCTCATCTTCATATCGCCACCATGTATTTCCGCGTGTAGGATGAGAAAAACGTGCATCAGGTACAAGCAAGGTCCAACCATCTGGAAGGATTTTTTCAGCAAATGGCCTCATCATATCAGCCGTACCTGTCATACCATGCATCATGACAAGCGTGGGCAAGTCAACACCTCATAGCGTCCAAGAGCGAACAAGAGCTCCTGCAACCTTGAGGTGAACAAAGGAATCTTGACCCCTCAAAGTCACCGTGATGGAATGGTCGCCTGAATTTGATGGAATGGTGCCAAATGAGCCCTTTTCAGTCGATCCCGCACCCCAGGCACGGGTGAGGGGAGAAGCTCCTTGATGGTCCTTGATGCTCAGTGAACCTGAACCCCCTTGCTGACTGATTTCGACGTCGAGGTACCAAACCAAGGTATCCCAAACTTCGTTTGGAGAGTAGCCTTCATCAAGGAAGGTATCGTAAATTTCTTGGTCATTTTCCTCGTATAAATTGTCGTGGATATCGCCTGCACGATAGAAAAACACATCGCCAGTGAAGCCTGTTTTCTTTTGGTTAAGGTTCATCTCCAAGTGGTCAATACCTTCATTGTCGGTCCAAAGGAGGCTCTTGATGAAGCCTTGGCCGCCACTGAAGACATAACTGAGTTCATGGTCTTCGGTTGACGTTGCTGAAACTGTGACCTCTCCGTTGTAGATGTTGTCAGTAGTGGCCGTCCAGTCTTGACCGAGAAGCCTAAATTGCCAAGAATCGCCAACTGCCCATGGGAAGTTGAACACCGATTGCGGGTCACCGTTTTCGTAAACCGACAACCCATCCATGGTGACCCTTCCCAAGAAGGGATTGTGATTGATGACCGCATGCCGTTGAGCCTCGCCCTCCGAGGAGATCCCAAGCATGAACAATCCATCGTCGGTTCGAACATCGGCAACTACGAGGCGTGCACTGTCTTCACCAAACTGAGGTGTAATGAATGTGTAGAGCCAATTGTCTCCAATCTCCCAAACAGGCAACATCTTCTGATCTTCAGTTGTAGTGTCCGCTTCATTAGCAGATTCAGAATCACTTATACACCCAGAAAGAGCACTTGCACATAGGAGAAGTAGCACCAAAAAAGGTGCCTTTAGCCTTCCAGTCATGAGACACCGTGCAGGCGCTTCTTCAAGAGTCTAACGCTTTGGAATCAAAGAAGACCATTTCGTGTAAGTAGTCCATCGACTCCAGCCATAACAACTGCAACAATGGACATCAACTTGATGAGAATGTTCAGAGAAGGACCTGATGTGTCCTTGAATGGATCTCCGATTGTATCTCCAATAACTGCTGCTTCGTGTGCATCATCGCCCTTCTTAGCACCGTCAATGTGACCTTGTTCAATCGCTTTCTTTGCGTTATCCCAAGCACCACCAGCGTTTGCCATGAAGAGTGCCATGAGAACACCTGTAACAAGAGAACCAGCAAGAAGCCCGCCAAGAGCATCCCAGCCAAGTGCGTATCCAACAATGAATGGAGCAGTGATTGCTACAACACCAGGGCCAACCATTTCACGAAGTGCAGCCTTTGTTGAGATATCAACACAGGTTTGTGAGTCTGGCTTAACGCCTTCCTTACCTTCTAAAAGTCCAGGGATTTCCTTGAATTGGCGTCGGATTTCAACAACCATATCTCCAGCAGCCTTTCCGACCGAAGTCATTGTCATAGCAGCGACAACAAACGGAAGTCCACCACCAATGAGAAGTCCGATGACGACCATTGGGTTGGTGAGGGTCAAGTCAAGTTCACCGTCAATGGCTGCAGTGTAAGCAGCGAAGAGCGCAAGTGCAGTCAAGGCAGCAGATCCAATTGCGAATCCTTTACCAACTGCAGCAGTTGTGTTTCCGATTGAATCAAGTTCATCAGTAATTGCACGAACATCGTCTCCAAGACCGCTCATTTCTGCAATTCCACCAGCATTGTCTGCAACAGGACCGTATGCATCAACAGTCATTGTTACGCCAACTGTAGCAAGCATACCCATGGCAGCCATTGCAATGCAATAGAGACCGAATTCTCCATCGCCTAAGGTACCAAAGTGGTTTGCCCCAAGAATTCCACCTGCAATCAATAGGATTGGAATGAATGTCGACATCATGCCAACGGATAGTCCAGCGATAGCATTTGTCGCAGGTCCAGTCTTGGACATTTCCCCGATGTGAGGGATAGCCTTGGTCTTGATTCCAAATACTGGCTCGATACCGGTGTAATATTCAGTGACTAAACCAATGAGAATTCCGACAATACTGCCCAGTACCACTGAATGCATAACACCCAAATGGACGTCGATTAGTCCAAACTGAATGGCTCCATAACCGCCTGCCCAGAACAAAGCTGCTGCAATGAATGTGGTGTTACGTAGAGCTGCTGCTGCGTCTTTTCCATTCTTTAGAACAAACATTGAGAACACACCAATAATCGATGCTAGGTAGCCAATAAGGCCGAGCATAATTGGCATCATGATGTAATCGCTTGAATTCCCTGTGAAGAGATCCCCACCAAATCCGTCGGAACTTGCAATAATCATTGCTGCAATAATCGAACCGACAAAGGATTCGAAGATATCTGCACCCATTCCAGCAACGTCACCAACGTTGTCTCCAACGTTGTCTGCGATAACACCAGGGTTTCGTGGATCATCTTCAGGGATTCCTGCTTCAATCTTGCCGACAAGGTCAGCACCAACGTCAGCAGCCTTGGTGTAGATACCGCCACCAACACGAGCGAAAAGTGCGATGGATGAAGCACCCATACCGAATCCTGCTGCGGCTGCAAGGTCTGGGTCAGCATTGCCTGCACCCAGCCAATATGCTACGAGGGAAATCCCCAGCAATCCAAGTCCACCAACTGAAAGACCCATAACGGCTCCTCCGTTGTAAGAAACTGCAAGTGCGCCAGACTTACCCTCATTCTTTGCAGCCATTGTTGTACGGCCGTTAGCAGAGGTTGCTGCACGCATTCCAGAGAATCCTGCAAGAACAGATGCAATTGCACCTGCAAAGAAGGCGATTGCTGTATCGACGTCGTTGAGCCATGCGAGGACTGCTCCTACGACGACAACGAATATTGAGAGAACTTTGTATTCTGCAAAGAGGAACGCCATGGCTCCTTTTTGAATTTCATCAGTAATATCTGCAACAACTTCG
>JABGWN010000014.1 GCA_018645535.1 Methanobacteriota archaeon | reverse complement strand
GGTCCTCGAGATGAATATCCAGCGATTGTATCATCTTGACGGTCAACTGTGTTCTGGTCATCAGTGGCTCCGACAGTGATTGAGAGATCAGAGGAGCCCATCCCAGACAAACCATCGTTGCCCGGTCCATCGTTTCCAGCTGCGACGCTAACAACAATTCCTGCGAGCATAGCATCATCGAGGATTCTGCTATGCATATCTGAACCATCTGAGCCACCGCCTTCATGAGAAGTGATTCCCCAAGAAAGGGAAATGATATCGATTCCATATTCGCTTTCATCAGCACCTGCCCAAGCATCGTCCTTGTGATCAATAATCCATTGAAGACCATTCATTGCAGATTCATAGAATTCTTGGGATAGTAAATAATTCTCAAACGGTCCGGCTCCAGCATCTGTTCCTATTCGAACATCAACAAGTGCAGAATCGGGCGCAGCCCCATAGAAATCCGTTTGCTCACCGTTCGCATCCAAGCCAGTAGCTGCGGCCATGCCCATACATGCAGTGCCATGTTGATTTCCATCATCAGGATCAAAACTTCCATCTTCGACTCTTCCACCAGATGCAACACAGGTTGGATCACTGTGAACAAAACAAACAGCATCATAGCCCGCGACGAATTTTTCGCTCAGTCCAGGGTGCTCATTGTCAACGCCAGTGTCAACCATTGCGATGACAATTCCATCGCCTGAAACTCCAAGGTCCCAAGCGCCGGGATAGAGAGGGGATGTTTTCGCCTTCACTGCAGGAGTCTGTATGTCACCATACAGATGAATTTCCCCATAGCGTTCGACCATGACGACATCTTGTAAGTCTGCTAATTCATAAACGAGAGAGGCATTGATGACTCCAAGTAGGACGGCATCTACAGATTCAATGACATCGACGACGTTTAGACCAAGAGCAGATAGGTCGCTCAGGTGGGAATCTGTGACATCGGTACTGTAGGAAAGACCGATTCCTGTTGGAATCGTTAGTGTTTGAAGAGAATCATGAATACGATTTCGATCTAAATCGAGAGATGAGCGGTCCCACCATGAGCCGTCATCAACAATCCATCCGTAGCCGTCTTGATCAGGAAGGTCAAGTGTCTGACCTTCTGGAAGGTACTGAACTCCGTTTTCGAGAATCTGGGGTTCTGTGGAAGAGGAAATTGAAATTGAGCCAATCAAAGGCCCCATGAGGACCATTAAACACAGCATGGCTCCGAATTGGCGTGTTTGCATGTTATCACCGAATGAGTTCCTTTGCATGAATATTCGGTTTAATTGAGTGTGGTGGGGGCAGAGGGATTTGAACCCCCCCTAGCGGGTTTCTTCTGACTTCAGCATTCGTGAAAAGGCTTCAGTTCTCGGTTCTCACGGGTCGGCGCTCCAATTGTTCATCAATTGTCAGCAAACCCACTTGTCGTCATCCCCGTGCAATTGGAGCCCGCGGTACTACCAAGCTATACTATACCCCCAAATGTCCACAAGGATCAGTTCTTGGCCTGTCGACGTGCACGCTTTCTGCGACGCAACTTCTTCTTGCGCCACTTCCAGCGTTGATTGCCAGTCTTTTTCCAAGCACGTGAGCCTCGCTTCATGGTGAACGTCTCTCCGACCGACCTGCAATATATGAGTGCATCGGGTAGGCACATTACTTAATCAAAAGCAGTTCGTGCGAATATAGGTACTAAGATGCCCCGTCAAATCAATCGGTTTAGACCACCTGACAAGTCCTCAATCACTTCGAGAACCGTTGCACTAAGAGGAAACCGATGATGGCTGCAAGTCCAAAAGAACCTGTTTCAAGTAGGGAGTTTAGTAACGAATCTGCTTGTTTAATCAAGTCGGTCTCTTTTGTAAGACCAAACGTTAGTCGATGCCAGTCCACGATAATGATGTCACGCGATTCGAGCCATTTGAAAAGAAGGAACTGACCAATAATCAGAACTTTGATGATATTTGTTGCGATCTTAAACAGAAAGGCCGTCAGAATGCCAAGAACAAGCCCTTGTAGTACAGAACTACCTATGTCTATGGCTTCAATCATACAACTGAATGGGATGTGTTGCAGCCTAAATTGTTTACCATCGTAAACGAGGTTCTCGTGAGCCAAAATTGAAGATGTCACTCAAAACTTTACAACACATTTGCCTTTCGAACGTCCTGAAAAAGAACGATTAAATGCACCTTTCCACCCAGTTTCTTCATCTTCAGAACTGAATTCCCAGACATTATCTAATACGGCATTAATTGTACCATCTGCAAGGTAACCTGCAAGTTCAGCAAGGTCTTTTTTGCTAGGTGAAAGGAAAAGGTACGTCCAATCAGCATTTACAACCTTAGCAGCTTTGAATTCCTTACGCTTCTCTCTCCTCTTCAAGAATAACTTGAGGATCCAAGCAGTTCCTCCAATTCTCCTAATTTCGTCTAAAGTAGGCGTTCCTGCAATAGAAACAATCCGCCCACCTTCTTTGATGATATTGGCCATCTCAAGACTTTCTGCAGTTGTATCAAAACATACATCAAATTTCTTACTGTCATCATTACCATATGTTGTGACAAAATTTTGGGATTTGTAATCGAGGACTTCATCCGCACCAAGGCTCTTACACAAATCCGTCTTTTCGCCTTTTGATGCCGTGGTAACTACACGTCCTGCTTTGAATACATGCTTTGCTAATTGAATGGCAATTGTTCCAACTCCACCAGCTCCTCCTGAGATGAAGATTGAGTCTCCTTCTTTCAGGCCGGATTCTTTCAGTACCTGGAGCGCAGTCATTCCTGCCAGTGGAATAGATGCAGCTTCCTCAAAACTAATATTGTCTGGCTTAGTGACCACATCAGATGTATTTACAACACAAAATTCTGCCATCGCACCTCGGAACCATGGTGTTTTCTTGCCATCGCTTACTTCACTCCATATACGAGCGAATACAGGTTGTCCCACCGAGAATACTCCTTCATTATCGGCTTCTTCAACAATACCTGCAACATCATAACAGATTACATGAGGGAATTTAGCAACTGGCCAAACTACTTTCAAATCTCCAGATAAAAGTATTTTGTCTACAGGATTAACCGAAGATGCGTGAACCTTGATCACTACATTTTTAGAGGCATCAAATCCATGTGGATAAGGCACATCTGTTTTCTTCAGCATTGTCGGCTTACCATATTTAGAAAATGTAATCGCCTTCATTGTCCTTCCATTAGAATTATTCTTCATTGTGAATCCTCTAACCCTCCATACATAAGGCGGTGAGTGTCACAAGTGGATTCTTGTAACAATGTTGTAACCTGTGCGTTGATAACATAATGTTACCACGATTTGTTATGACTGCTGTGCAAGCTGAACGTATGGGTGCAATGTGTGACTCAGCAAGAACTCATGTTAACGAATTACTTGTTCTATTGTCTAAATCAAAGATGCTTCACATCCTATACATTCTAAATTGTGATCCTAAACCTATGAGGTTTTCAGAAATCAAAAAGAGTGTTGACTCCTCCTCAACAACAGTCACACGACGTCTTAGTGAATTAGAGGCTCACGGATTGGTGAAACGCACAGCCTATCCAACCGTACCGACGACTGTCGAGTATACACTTACCAAAGATGCAGTCTCTCTTGCACCAAGTCTTGAATCATTGTTCGGATGGGTTCTCGACCGAGCAGACAAGCAATAATCAATTCCTAGTCCAATTGACTCTTATCGCCATGTTATATGGCGGACGTACGATGAGTCGAACCCAGTTTTCGGCGTAAAGAATCAAAGTGAGATTAAAGTCACACCATCAATTCGGTTGATACATAGAACGTATTTCGAGTAACCTACACATCGCTGGAGCCCACATTTTTTTAAACACAGGATGATCGATTAACCTCTCATCTCGAAGAACTAATTCCTCAACCAACTCGTTCATTGCAAAACTTAAGTCCGGCAATCGCACTGGATGCGCCTTCTTTAATCCGGATTTATAATTTGGATTTTGATACAGCATAACAACAAGTGTATCAAGTTCCATTGTAAACAATCGACTTAATTCTTTTCGTAGTTGATGTGAATATTCGCTCGCACGCCTTCCACGTTGAACAAACGACTCATCCGGAGTGGAGCCCACCACGCGGTTTGAACGTCGTCCTTTTGGCCCCTTTTGCTTATCGAGATATGTAAAAAAATCCTTATCCAGTCGAAGTGTCGTCACTTGTGTTGATTTAGAAGACTCCCATAATCGTGAATGGGTATATCCTGAATTGCTTTTCTTGAGATATTCTCTCGAACGGAGGTCTTTGAGAGAAGGTTGGCTTGCCATATATGTTGGAGTAGATTCATGCTAATAAAATCGACTACAAAATAGTGCTAAAAGAGGGGCCTTTAGAGCAGTCTCGCCCTCCTTTATCATGCTCTTTAAATAGTTTGGAATTGTATACATAGATACCATCTAGAAGGGGAAAAATGAGCAAAGAGACACACGAAATTGACGTAGCGAATGGCAGGATTATAACTCTGCTAGGATTAACAGAAGAAGACAAGGAGAGAGCGACGTCAAATGAGGTGAGTTTGGCTCGCCGTATGTTTAGTTAGCCGTAAATCTCAGAGTAAACTCATGCCAGTAAAACCGACTACAAAATAGTGCTAAAAGGGGGGCCTTTAGAGCAGTCTTGCCCTCCTTTATCATGCTCTTTAAGTAGTTTGAAATTGTATACATAGATACCATCTAGAAGGGAAAAACATGAGCAAAGAGACACACGAAATTGACGTAGCGAATGACAGGATTATTACTCTGCCAGGATTAACAGAAGAGGACAAGGAGAGAGCGAGATCACAAGATATGAGAGTATACATTCGCCACGGTGTACATCATCCAGACTGGATTGGATTTCCAAATGCCAATGATGATTTTAGACAGACGGGCATAGTTATCCAAACACTGGATGACCAAACTGCTCGAGCATTGTTAGTCATCGATGAAGCTGAACCTCTGAACACATTAGCGGTTCTCAAATTTGCATATGACCATATGGGATATGTCCTACATATCGATCATGCAACCGTGCTTCGTCAACTATCGAACAAGAAGAACATTACAGAAGATGTTCTCCCTGAGACCTTACCTTCAATGGAGGTTGCTTGATTGAATGGATTTTTTGAGGATATCGGAGAACATTGGTTTGAGGCTTTCACTTTCCAAAAAACCCAACATTTGGCAAGGAACCGGCTGGAAAATGAGTTGCGAATCGCCCTCCTTTATAAATCGGCAAAGAGAATAAGGATGAGAACAAAAAAAGGTACCAACCGCCTTGCGGTTGGTAAGAACGGAGTGAAAATGATGAACGGAAATAGAAAAATAAACAATGAATGGATTAAGATGGCATCCCAAGCGATTTTCTCACAGAGAATCCATGAAAATATCTTGGAATCTCACTTCATTGAAACCTTTCAAGGTATCAATGAAAACGAACGAAAAATATTGACACAAGGGGTCGAAGAATCGCTGAAAAAAATCATCTTTCATCTCAACGACTACTACAGAACTCTGCACATTCTGAGATCACTTTTCCTTGTATGGAAAGCGGTGGGAAAGAGTGGTGTTGAGCATGCAGTCTTGTACGCAATGGAATGCGGTAAAAGAGAATCTGGTTTTTCCAAAGGGAGCCAACAGGATCAATACTGCTTCTTTAGGTACGTAGTGGACAACGGGGTTGATTTTATCAGAGTTAAAGACCAGCACAATGACTTCCATTGCCATTATGTTGCATCTCTATTACGATGCCTTGGCCTCGCAAATGGTCGCAATGGGCGCCAGAACAAAGAGTTCTATCTCGAACGTTTGATGAATTATGCGCGCAGTTGTTCTGAAGCAGAGGGATATAACATTCTAGAAGAATCTCGCAAAAAGATACCTGAGGCCTTCGTTGGGAGAACTCTAGAAGATGTTTGGTGGAGTATACCTTCACCAAACACAACTGCACCTTCAGGAGGTGTTGTTTAATGTGGATCTTCTTATCCAATGGCTTTGTGTCCATCACAAGACACAATTCTCACAAGGATTTCCTCCACGTACGAGCACGCAATCCACAACATCTTCTGAATATTTGGCCTGATTGTGAAGTTCAAATTACACCCCATGCAGATTACACTGCCCGTACTTCATTGCCGGAACTCGTTGTAGTTCACACAATTATGAATTACATGAAAGAAATAGACTATTCAAACTTCAAGAATACAATTGATGACCACCAATATAAGACGATGGCGATGCGAGTTTGGGATCAACACTTTGCTTATGGTAAGAGGATAGAACTGCCTCATCTTGAGGAACAGGTTGAACAAGCCAAGCATTACATCGAAGCTCCAGATGAATTCTTGCACGCGTATCAAGGAACAGGATCAGATGCAAATGCGCTCTTGAAGACGAGAAATGTAAAACAATTGGACTCTCCTATTGGTTTGCCGAATGAAGAATTACAAATCGGTAATGGCAGCTTAACACTGTGTGGACTAAGCGATTTCGAACAAGTGATCAAGCCTGGTAAAACTGTAGTCACTATGAGCAGATATCCTCAACGATTCCCACATAATTGCATTGAAAACGAGTGGATTCATTGCCACTTCCGTTTCAATTCAGAGGAGCCTTTTGTTTGGACGTCCGTAACAGAGACGGTCGTCTCTTTGATTGAGGATGGACATGATGTAGTTCTGCATTGTATTAAGGGTAAGGATCGAACTGGAAAGGTAGCATATATGGTCTTGAGAGAATATGGATACTCTCATGAGGATGCAATTCAAACAATGGGACATATTCGGCCCGTATGTGAAGAATTCTGGACAACTAAGAATTTTGAAGAATATTTACTGTCAAAAACGAATGAACATAGGTGAGACAAATGAATAACGAACAGACAGATTGGCAACCCGAATCAGAACTACTTGCATGGGCGAAGCAGCACTTTGAGTCCATACCCGTAAACGGTGTATGGTCGCCCGATAGCACTGGTGTACAGTACATGAAAACAGATGAGAAAACATGGTTATTGATGTCGATGTATGAACATCCCGAATCGAAAGATTACCACAATAAAATGATTGTACTGATGAATGCGGTGGGATATGAGATAGCAACCCCTGATGGTTTTGAAACAATCACTCCGCCTCTCGATCCTTCACATCAAGCAGAAATGCATTACCAACAAAAGCAAGAATTGGCAATGCAATGGAAGTGCGATTGTGGAGAACCCCTATCAAACTTTGATCTTGAAAACAGAACTGATGAGTATGTAGAAACGATTGAAGGACAACTCGACAATGGTCAATCCACACCTCTTCAGCTATGGAGATGTCATATCACATGTCCTACGTGTGAGGCAGATATACCGATGGAACCTGATGACTATCATGTGTTGGCAGGAGATGGACTCTTTATGCAATTCACAAATATGACAGCACGATACACAGCGTTAACACGAATGCAGAACAAAGACCTGGCAGAATCAGGTATGTTCGTCGGTAAGCCTTTGAACGACAAAGGTTCGATGTTTTGCGTACTTGGAGAAACTTACGAAGGAGAAAGAGTCCCTCCTTGGTTATGGGGATGTTTAGTCGTACGAACGCATTTACCTTCTGAGGAAAATGAATGAATCAGTTTGGACGTGAGATTAAACTGAAACCATTACACACTTAACGTGGTTAAGATGCAATATTGTGGCGGACGTACCAGTCTCCGAACCCTAGGTAGCTAAACTGAAAGATACCATTTGTTCAAGTCCAAGCTTGTGCGAG
>JABGWN010000013.1 GCA_018645535.1 Methanobacteriota archaeon | reverse complement strand
CTTCAATGACATCTGATGGTGAAAATGGAGCCATATACGACCATTCATTGTCGGGCTCTGTAGGATTCCCTCCAACATGGATTGTAGCCTTCTCGAGGAATCCAAGTTCTCTTTGAGCATGAGCAAGCAGCATGTTGGAAAAGCCAGGAGCAATTCCAATGTCCCATATCATTGTTGAGCCATGTTTCTTGGCAAGATCATCAAATTGCTGAGGATTTTCTGCTGTGAATGCAAGATCGACGATGTTGTGACCGCCAGTGACAAGGGATTCTCGAATGCCATGGCCAATCCTTCCAGGGAGCATATTGATGATGATTTCACCACCTTGAAGAGACTTAATGTATTTCTTTGCATCTCCTTCTATAGAGGTTATCTCAGGATTATTCTTGATTGAAGCAGGTAGGTGTAAATCGACTGCAACGACCGAATGCCCGTCCTCAGCGAGTCGTTGAACTACAAACTCTCCAACCAGTCCGCATCCAAGTGCTACGATTGTTGTCATTACTCACCCTCAGGGCGTAACACGTCGAGAATCTCTCGGGAATGGAATGACTTCTCGAATGTGATCTGCACCACTAAGCCAAGAGCAAACTCGGTCAACACCAAGTCCGAATCCACCGTGAGGCACACCGCCGTAACTTCGGGTGTCAATGTAGAATTGGTATGCTTCAGGCGATGTTCCCTCTTCAGCGAGGCGTGCAAGAATCTCTTCTTCCGACCATGTTCGTTCTCCTCCACCAATGATTTCTCCATAGCCTTCTGGTGCTAGAAGGTCGTGACAAAGGACATATTTGTCATCGGTTGGGTCTTCACGATGATAGAATGGTTTAGCAATCTTAGGATAATGTGTAAGGAAGTGAGGAACGTCGAAATCTTGTGTCAAAATCTTCTCTTTGGAATAATCCAAATCTTGGCCCCATGAAACGTCAACGCCTTTTCCTTGTAGAATTTCAACTGCCTCATCATAACGCATTCGTGGGAATGGTGTGTCAGCATAACGTCCAATGAGTTCGAGATCTCTTCCAAGGGATTCAAGTTCGGTACTTCTCTCATCTAGCAGTGTTGATGCGATGTGGCGCACAACTCCTTCGCCATGAGCCATGACTTCTGCGTTTGTAGCCCAAGCGATTTCCATTTCAGCATGCCAGAATTCAGTAAGATGTCGGCGAGTGCGTGACTTCTCAGCTCTGAAAGAAGGAGCAATCGTATACAGGCGCTCAAGTGCAGGCATTGCAGCTTCAGCATAGAGTTGCCACGATTGTGTGAGGTAGGCTTTTCTTCCAAAGTAAGGGACTTCAAACAATGTTGACCCTCCTTCCACAGCACCAGCAACAAAGTTAGGGGCTTGATATTCGATGAAATCTAAGTCTCTGAAATAACTGTGAATTGCTCCAAAGACAGATGATCGCATTTTGAGCATTGTCGTCATTCGACTGGTTCGAAGATACAAATGTCGGTTATCCAGCAAGAACTCAGTCTCGCCTCCATCTGCAGCTTTCATTGCAGATTCAGTAATGGGGAATGGTCGTTCAGGGTCAACAGGTCCAATGATTTCAATTGAAGTAACAACCAGTTCATGACCTCCTTCACTTCGCTCATCAACATTGACTGTTCCATTGATGATAACAGAGGATTCAATCAATGCAGAAGCGATTGATTCGAATTGCTCATCACCAACAGCATCACGCTTTGCAACACATTGGATCGTTCCAGTAGAGTCGCGAAGAACAACGAAGCGAATCTTATTGGAGCCACGAGTTCTCTTAACCCATCCTTTCAGTTCTACTTCTGCGCCATCATGGTCGCCGTTTTGGACGTCACCAATCCAGATGTCTTTGGCCATGAACGTCCGTTCATGTCATAGCATATCATGTTTGAAGTCTGGAGTTTTCCAACACATAGAGATTTGAGCGCCTGTTTAACAAAAACAGCGAAAGCATCAAACATGTCGAGTACAGTTATCGCAATGTGTCAAAAATAGCGGTGTATGCAATCGGAGGGAATGCTCTAGCGCCACCAGGCGGAGTTTCTGGCGATGAACATGCAATGATTCTTGCTCAAGTGATGAGCGATGTCGTTGATTTACTCGAAGCAGATTGGTCTGTTGTTCTTACACATGGAAATGGTCCACAAGTAGGTACATTGATGTCGATGGATGCAGATGTAATTCATACCATGGATGAATGGGTTGCAGCCACACAAGGTATGATTGGCCATACACTATCTCTTCAACTCAACAGTATTCTTTCCTATCGCCACCGCCCTGAACGAACAGCAGTTGTTCTTACTCGTGTTCTTGTCGATGCCCTCGATGAAGCCTTTTCGTTTCCAACCAAACCTGTCGGTCCGGTATTGAGTGGGGAAGAAGTCATGGCAAGAGATTGGGATATTGCAACCACAATCAATGGACCTCGTCGTGTTGTTGCAAGCCCAATGCCAATGAGTGTTCTCGACATCGATGTTATTCGAACTCTTGTTCAGCAACGTGCAGTTGTGATCTGTGGAGGCGGCGGGGGAATTCCTATAATCAATGATGAGAAGCAATTCAAAGGGATTCCATCAGTTATCGACAAGGACCGTCTCTCTGCTTTACTTGCTTCAGAATTGGGTGCAGAAGCATTGATTATTTCCACAGGTGTTGAAGCTGTATTCACTGATTTCGGTTCATATGATCAAAAAGAACATCGTACGCTAAGTGTTTCACAAGCAGAGAAATACCTTGCAGAAGGTCATTTTCCTGAAGGATCAATGGGTCCAAAGATTTCCAG
>JABGWN010000012.1 GCA_018645535.1 Methanobacteriota archaeon | reverse complement strand
GCAGCTCGTTTCGTAACCGTTGGTGGAATACGACTTCCAGAAGTTAGCCGCAGTTCAGTTCACGAAGCATATCAACTCATCAAAGCCTTCAATCCTGAAGCAGATGGGCCGCCTGAGCAATATGCTGACGTTTTAGAGCCACTTAACGACCGATCACTCTTCATTGGAAGTGAAATTCTTAAGGAAATCGAAAACAGACTTGGCTTCCTTGATAGTGTTGGACTTGACTACCTAACACTGGATCGTAAAGCAAACACACTGTCTGGAGGAGAAAGCCAGCGTATACGATTAGCGACTCAAATCGGTTCAAGGCTAACCGGGGTCATGTACGTTCTCGATGAACCTTCCATTGGCCTCCACCAGAGAGATAATGAACGATTATTGGAGACATTACGCGAACTCACAACATTAGGTAACACCCTACTCGTAGTTGAGCACGATGAAGATACATTACGTCAAGCGGATTGGATTTGTGATTTAGGCCCAGGGGCAGGCCTTGAAGGAGGCCACATCGTTGCAAATGGAATACCAAGTAAAGTCATGAAAGCAAAAGATTCCGTTACAGGAGCATATCTTTCAGGAAGGCGTTCAATAAAAGTTCCAGAAAAAAGGCAAAAACCTTCAAAGAAATGGCTCACAATCAAAGGGGCAGAGCACAATAATCTAAGCAATATCGATGTAAAACTTCCATTGGGCTGTTTTACATCCGTTACTGGAGTTTCTGGGTCAGGGAAATCCTCTCTCATCTCAGGGATCCTAGCTCCATCTCTTCAACGATACCTTCACAACAGCGAAAAACTCCCAGGTAAACACAAAGAAATCAAAGGTCTAGAACACGTTGACAAAGCCATCATAATCGATCAGTCTCCTATTGGGAGAACTCCTCGTTCAAATGCAGCAACGTATACCAAGGTCTTTGATGAAATCAGAAAACTTTTCTCAAACACAACCTTAGCAAAAGAGCGAGGATACACTCCCGGAACCTTCAGTTTCAATGTGAAAGGTGGGCGATGTGAAGCATGTTCTGGAGCAGGTTCGATTAAATTAGAAATGAATTTCCTCCCCGACGTATGGATTGAATGTGATATTTGTAATGGAAAGCGCTACACAAGAGAATGTCTTGAAGTGACATGGAAAGGAAAGAACATCCATGATGTATTGCAAATGCCTGTTGGTGAAGCGGTAAAATTCTTCGAACACCATCGCAAGATCCACCGAACACTCGAAACCCTTCATTCAGTTGGGTTATCTTACATCCGACTTGGTCAGCCAGCAACAACATTGTCGGGCGGTGAGGCACAACGAGTGAAACTTGCAAGTGAATTACGCAGACCTCCACACAAACATACTGTTTACATTCTCGATGAACCGACTACCGGATTAGCATTTAGCGATGTTCAAATGCTCATCGATGTTCTTCTCGAATTACGAACGAAAGGTCATACAGTGATTGTTATTGAACACCATCTCGATGTCGTCAAATGCAGTGATCACGTTATCGATCTTGGCCCAGAAGGCGGCGATAGAGGTGGACAAATTGTTACCTCAGGAACGCCTGAAGAAGTGGCCGAAGAAGTCAATAGTTTCACAGGAAACTTCCTCAAAACACTTCTTTCTTCCCAGTAAAGCCCGCCGTAGTGTTCAAAGAGCGTATGCGATGAACTCTGTTTGGGTCGGAAGCAATGACAGTCCACGATGTTCGAATCGAAGTCACGCCTTTGCAAACGGAAGGAATGCGCGATGTACGCGGAGACGTTGTACGGCGGCAACTTATTGCTGACCATGGAGTCGACGTTGGCATCGTTCGCAGCATCTGCGGATATCTCATTCGCAGTCAATACGATGCGTCTTCAATCGCACCTCGCGTCCAAGATATCTTTTCCGATCCAATCATTGAATTTGGGGCAGTTGACACTCCAGTAATTCATGATTCCAACTTCTTTGCCCAACCCCCTCCTCTCTGTGTAACAATTGGCTTCAAGCCAGGCGTCACTGATAATCCAGGTGCTGCAGCAAACGACGGATTCCAAGTCCTCTTCCCGGATGTTAGTGCAGCAATATCCACCTACACCACATATGTGTTCACAGATCTCCCAGAGACTGTTGACAATGTATGGCTTGCCTCAACTCTTCACAACCCATTAATCGAG
>JABGWN010000011.1 GCA_018645535.1 Methanobacteriota archaeon | reverse complement strand
TCATCCATATCCCACATGGCAAGGCTAATTGGGTCACGTTGATCGGTGTTAACCAGATGAGATTTAGAGTTGAGTTTTACCAGATATGGGACATCAGGATGATCTTGAGCGTAAAGTGAAATGAGTCCACCTTGAGCTGCAAGAACGCCGACAGTTCCTTCTTCATGAGCACGTGCTCCTATTTCGAAGAGATGACCGGGGTCGTTGGATGAGAGTGGAATCTTTACGCCACCATCATAGAAGTCATCATTCAAATGTTCAATTTTCTGGTCACAAGCAAAGAGGTTCATTGAACCAGTGCCACATGTAGCAGCCATCAAGTTATCAAGATAGGTTTCCACTAAATCGTCAGGGACATCTCCAGGAACGCTATGTTCTGCCATTTTGAATCACCCAGTTTCATTGACCAGTGAAGTTAGCAACACGCTTCTCGACGTATGCTGCAATTCCTTCCTTGGCGTCATTTGAGTTGAAAAGAGATGCTTGAAGTTCTCTCTCAAGAGCAAGATGGTATTCGAATGGGATTTCAGGACCAGTCTGGCATGAACGCTTAATGTTTCCAACAGCCTTTGTTGCCTTGTTCGGTAAAGTGAACTGACTGCACCAGTCAAGGACATCTTGGCGGAAATCAGCAGCATCGCCTTCCCAAATGTGGTTGATGAGGTTATGAGAATGAGCATCCTCAAAAGACATCAATTCACCAGTAACCATCATCTCGAGAGCCTTTGCCTTACCGATCAAACGAGTCAATCGAGCAGTACCGCCAGTACCGGCAAGAACACCGAGGTTGATTTCAGGAAGTCCTACTTTTCCAGAGTTCTTTCGAGCGATACGGATGTCTGCAGCCATAGCAATTTCAAGTCCGCCACCGACAGCGTGTCCGTTAATTGCACAAATTACGAGTTTGGATGTTTGCTCAAATCGGGAAAGTGTTTCGTTTGCGTGAAGACAGAAATTATACTTGAAGCCTGGAGTTACGCTATTTAGCATTTGAATGGATGCTCCTGCAGAGAAGAAAGAACTGCCATTTCCTGTCAAAACGATGACTGAAACATCATCATCAAAACGTGCCTTGATGATTGCTGTATCAATATCGCACATCATACCGTGTGTGTACGTGTTTGGGGAACGGTCGTTTGTTTCGGTCAGAGGTGCACCAGATGCGTCACTCGAAAGTTCGATGATTGCGATACCATCAACGGCAGCGTAGTTCACAAGTTTGTTCGGCATGGCTTCGAAGTTGAGTTCGCTCATGTCCGTTCCAAATCGAACCGCATTATGAACGAATCGCCCCAGTCATTCGCTAGAAATACTTGCTTCATCAGAATCATTAGCGAAGGATGTCTTACCACCCGAGCGTCGGATTTCAGTCCACTGCGTCCCAATAGCCGAGGCTTCTTCTGAGGGTTCCCACTGGTCACGAGCCTTTGCTTTCCTAAACGGCATTCTTCGAACACCTCTACCCATTGATTTCGGGTCTTTTCGTAGCATAAATGGTGTAACAAGATGGTAAAGCAGTGACTTGTACCAGCGTGGTCGGAACAAACCTCCAACCCAAACAAGGCCATCGCCTCGCTTTGATTGACTTTTCATCCAATTATTGCACATGCGTTTGAAAGTACGATCACCGACTCGATTCATGAGCCAACGATTCGCGACGCTGGTACGAACATAAGGGAGAAGTTGTTTTCGAACCTCTGTCTCATAATCACATTCTCCAAGAATGTCGCGAGCAGCAAGAACGCCTGACCAAACAGCCATCCGCATTCCAAAGCCCCACATGAAGTCTTGAAGACCTCCGGATTCACCGATGTAATAACGTCCATCTTGCTTGTAGCGTTGATTTATGGTAAAATCGCCTTTACCACCAACTCGCTTAATCGGTTTGCGATTAAGGTCAGGATAGTGTTTATCATACCAAGCAATCGTTTCATTGAGGAAGCGCTCACTCTTGGATTGCTTTCTCCATAGACAGGTACAGATTAATCCAACACCATCGACAATAATGAGATAGGAATAAGCACCAGGGGCCAACTTATCGTTTAATTGAAAGGCAATATGATTTGGGTGAGTCGTTTCAAATATTTCGCCATATGCAACAGCAGATGTCCCTTTAGGGCCGCATGCAATAATTGTACAATCTTCTTCCTTAACTCTTGACTTGTAGTGGATTTGTGCACCTGCTTCAAGAGCTTGTTGCTTCATCCCCTGATCAATGGCATGGTCTGAAGTGCCACGTTCAACGATTCGATAAGCGACCTTGTCACTTTTTGGTTGAGTAATTTCGTCATCAGGATGAATAAGATCAACGACATGAAATTCTGTCGTTCGGAATGTTGACGCATCAAAGCCCCATTCTTCGAGTTGGTCAAAGAAATCAACATCCATCGACCAGTTTTCTAATGCTTGGAAATCACCATCGAAGCGAGCACCAGAGTCTGCTCTGATATCGTGTACGTGAACTTCTTTCCCAGCCTTTGCAAGGATGGTTGCAGCGGCAAGTCCTGAAAGACCTGCACCCATAATGTGAACAGGTTTCGCACCCCCTGCTGCTTCGTCCATGGCAAGACAACGAGCCGTTAGCCTTGAATCATGCGCTTTACTCGCATCGTCATGAGGCGCAAGATTCACATCGAAGAAGCGCTTGATGCACTCGATCCAGATGCGTTGAGAAATCAACTTGAAACTGATGGCTGCGGTGCAATTGTATCGTTTCTAGGAATCACTCGAGCCACAGAAGGTGATGCTGATGTTTATGCATTAGAATTCGATGCTTGGCAAGAACATCTCGGAGAAGTTCTCCATGATTTAGCAAGCCAAGCATGTGATCTCTTCGGGACAACCTCCGTAGCCATGGCACATCGAACAGGCAGCGTAGGACCTGGTGAGTCTATTGTTAGCATCCATGTAGCAAGTCCTCACAGAAAGGAAGCCTTCCAAGCATGCGAATGGCTCATCGATGAACTCAAGAAGCAGGCGCCTCTATGGAAACGTGAAGTCACCTCCAAAGGATCGAATTGGAAAGCAGGATTAGGATGAATATGTCAAAAGAAATTCAAGGAATTGTCGAAATTGGAAACAAACCAATTGTCGAGAGAAGGGCCACGGCTACAGGATTACTCAAACTACAAGAAGCTACAAAGAAAGCCATTGTCGATAAAATGGTCAAGAAGGGAGATGTTCTCGAAGCATCGACCATCGCTGCAATTCAGGCGGTTAAGGATACACCACGCATTATCCCGCATTGCCATCCTATCCCGTTGGAAGGATGCAAAGTGGATTGGGCATGGGAAGGAACATCACTGCGATGTACAGTCCATGTATCAGCCCATTACAAAACCGGCATAGAGATGGAAGCCCTTACCGGCGTAAGTGCAGGACTGCTCTGCGTATTGGACATGATTAAATCGTTCGAGAAAGATGAAGATGGACAGTATCCTCATGCCTCAATCAGTGACATACGAGTTTTAGAGAAAATCAAGCTATGAACGGCGATTAGGCCATCTTGTCCAAATCTTGAACAACCCCTAGTATCATAGGTCGTACTTAAACGGAAAGTGCTCGCGCCTTAGAATGCTGGGGCACCCTGGCGGTGTAGAGTTATGGAAGAAACCCCCCTGTTTGAAACGTTTGACTTAAATGCGAATATTCAAGATCGCTTGGATGCTATTGGCTACAAGAACGCAACGCCCGTTCAAGCCATGGCGATCCCTCCTGCTATCGAAGGACATGATGTCCTCGCTACTGCAAGGACAGGTACAGGAAAAACTGCAGCGTTTGTCTTACCAATCCTCCAAACAGGACGACCTGGAGTCATTATTTGCCCTACTCGTGAACTTGCTCTTCAAGTTGTAACAGAAGTTGAGCGACTAAGTGGTATTGAAGACAGGGCAATTCCACTGATTGGTGGAGCAGCAATGAAGAAGCAAATTCAACAATTAAAAGACCTACCTGACGCAATACTTGTCGCCACTCCCGGTCGTATTTGCGACCATATTGACCGAGGAAACATCAATCTGTATGACAGAGACATTCTTGTCCTTGATGAGGCAGATGAAATGCTGAGCATGGGGTTCTCTGATGATCTAGACTACATCGTTGAAAGAATGCATCCGGAACACCAAACACTTCTGTTCTCCGCAACTATGCCAAAACAAATCCGTAAACTTGCAGGTAAAATCCTCAAGAATCCGATTACAATACAAGCTTCAGGCGAGAAAGACAGACCTCCTTCATTAGTCGATCAGTACCTCATGATTTGCAAAATGAGCAACCGTATTCAAGCAATGGAGCGACTACTTCTTGCATGGAAACCCGAAGCGACCATGATTTTCTGCAAAACACGTAACCGTGTTGAAATCGTTGCTGACGCCCTTCGACCGGAAGGAGCTGAAGCGATTCATGGTGGAATGTCTCAAACAGAACGTACAAGAGTGATGGGACGATTCCGAGAAGGTCGTACAAATCTACTCGTAGCAACTGACGTTGCATCCAGAGGAATCGACGTTGACCGTGTCGACCTCATTATCCAAGACGACCTACCAAGCGATGATGACACATACATCCACCGTGTTGGCCGTACTGGCCGTGCAGGACGTTCAGGTCGAAGTGTACTCATGATTGGAAACCGAGCAACACGCCACGTTTCACGAATGGAGAAAAAGGTCGGGAATCTAACTAAAATGGATGTTCCATCTCAAGGCGATATAGATGCCCTTCGATTGGTTCGAATGCTTGACGAATTAGTCGATGTTGAACCTGCTGACAATGCTCGAGAAGTTCTTGATGAAGCGATTGAGCGTGGACTCGCACCTGAGGACATTGCAATGAAGGCAATGACGCTCTTACTCGGTTCAAAATCACCAGGCTCAGAAAAAGCTCCTGTAGAAACCAATACACGTGACAATGGTCCAAAGGCAGCTCTTGTTCTCGGACTTGGTGGCATGGATGGTGTCACTGCTGGCGCTGTCGCAGGTATGCTGTACAAGGTTGGAAATCTTCCAGACAATTGTGTTGGTCGAATCGAAATGCTCGACAAAATTACCGCTGTAGAACTTCCAGAATCAATGATTGATCAATTGGTTATAGATCTTCAAGAAGAAACGGTTGGACGCAGATTCGTTCGACCACGCAAGAGTGATGACTGGACTTTCGCTCCAGAAGGTGCTCATCCAAGCCAACGCCTTGGTGGATTCAACCGTGGCGGAGACCGTGGACGAGGCGGCGGCGACAGAGGTGGCCGTGGCGGAGACCGTGGACGAGGCGGTGGCGACAGAGGTGGCCGTGGCGGAGACCGTGGACGAGGCG
>JABGWN010000132.1 GCA_018645535.1 Methanobacteriota archaeon | reverse complement strand
GTTCCATATGAATTCTTAATGTGTGGATCTACTTGGTCAAAAGCCCATTTTGCTAAATTTTCAGCCGTTGGGATAAAGGGTACGACAAAGGTTCTGTGATCCGAACTAAGATGGGATAGTGCCGATTTTGCTTCTTCATCTCCTGAATATACGATGAATGCATGGTCAACAATGTCATGGATATGTTCCATTAATATCTGGCTTACATCAGAGAAATCCATAACCATCCCTTCTTCACTTACACCTGGAGTCTCAACAATATCACCTTCGATTTCTGCTTCAAATCTGTATCGGTGCCCATGAAAATGTCTGCATTTACTCTTATGATTGGGAACTCTGTGGCCTGTATCAGTTTCTACATATCTTCTAATTCGTGTAGTCATTCTTTCACCTCAAATTCCATTGCTGCACTATTTATGCAATAGCGTTCTCCACCGTGTTTTCTAGGACCGTCTTTGAAGACATGCCCTAAATGTGCATCACACGTGCCGCATCGGACTTCAGTGCGAACCATTCCATGGGTGACATCAACAATTCGTGAAATGCATGCATCGGAGTCTTCGGAATGGAAGGCTGGCCATCCACATCCTGAATCAAATTTCATTTGATCTGAAAATAAGAGAGTCTTACAAACAATGCATGAATAAGTGCCCTTTCTACTTTCTTTGTTCAGTACACCGGTGAATGGGCGCTCTGTACCATTTTGCTGCGTTACATGGAATGATATGTCCGGCAGTGATTCTATACTTTCTTTCCATTTGTCACTCATGAGTATCACCTTTGTGTTTCTTTTCTACTGCCAAGGCATTTGAAAGGATGTTTTCCCATGGCAGGACGTACGGAATAGGATCTTTTCTCCCGATTGCATGGAATGCTAGGATTCGTTCGATATCAGAACCACTTGTACCAGAACTATTCCCATTAATATCTGGATTATATGAAGTGATAGTGTTTCCAAGTACAGTATCAAAGTCCCATCCAAGTTTTTTGGTTGATTCTAAAGCATTAAGGAGGATTGTTTCCTTGTCGCCATGGAGGAATGGCAAATCAAATGCAACAAGTTCATGATCCCAATTCCCAATTTTAAACGCTGCATGAAGAGATTCGTAAAATTCAGGTCTACAATCTGGATAAATAGCATGGTCGCCACTGTGCACGCCTAGTGCTAATACTACTTCGTCACCCGATTCCTTGGCTTTTGATAGAGCAAATCCGTATAAAATTGAAGCAAAAATGGCATTACGATTAGGGACAACAGTCAATTTCATTTGTTCTTCCTCGTAGTGACCGGTAGGAATTTCTTGCCCATCTGATGTAAGAGCGGAATCAAAAAGTTTCATTGCAGGGGAAAGATCCACAATATGATGCTTGACGTCGTAATGATAGGATTGGCATAATTGAATAGTGGCTTCAGCCTTTTCAATCTCTATTGAATGCTTTTGCCCGTACTCATAAGAAATGCATGTTGCTTGGTAACCGTTTGCTAAATAGTGCATTAAGAGGCAGGTAGAATCCATTCCACCGCTTAGGGCAAGTACGACATGCTTCAAAGAATCCCCATCCATTTGTGAGTTTGAAGTGAAAGTCTCCATTCAGGATTTTTCTTAACAACATCTTCGGTAATCTGAAATGACTTTCCATTTTCTTCAATAGAGTCAGTATCGATATAGCATGGTTGTAAAAATAAATTTCTGAAACCCAGTTTTAATTGGTCATACATTGATACATCCTGCCCACAATACACCACTTTCATTTCATCACCACTTCGTTGTCTTATTGCCACATTTGGGTACATTTGATCCTTAGGTGATATGCAAATCCAATCAAGTAATCCTTCTGGGATTTCTATTGTTCCGTTACTTTCCACAGACAGAGTAAACCCTCTTCGCTTCAATAGTCGATGCAGTGGCCATAAATCTTGGAGCATTGGTTCACCACCTGTAAATATAATTCGTTTGCAATTGAACTTCATCACTTCACCGAGAATATCTATTGCACTCATACTCTGATGAGTATCAAAATCCGTATCGCACCAGGAACAACGGAGATTGCAAGAACCAAAACGTACGAATACATGCGGAATACCTGCATGGT
Source organism: Methanobacteriota archaeon (assembly GCA_018645535.1). Lineage (GTDB taxonomy): Archaea > Thermoplasmatota > Poseidoniia > Poseidoniales > Poseidoniaceae > MGIIa-L2. Next base: position 10,462 of record JABGWN010000132.1, on the reverse strand, counting down.
ATCCTTCACCTTGAACAGAATGAAATATTTCTACAATAGGATATTCCTTGCTTAAATCAGATGGATTGTCCATTATCTCATCTCCAGAAAGAGAACATTGTTCCATGAAATCATCTCTAATTGGAATTTGTAATAAGTTGCATAAGTTCGCTTCGAGCTTCTTGCTTATCGAAGAAAACGCCACGCATTGAACTTGTTGTCATGATTGCATTTTGCTTCTTAACGCCTCTGCAACGCATACAACCGTGTGCTGCTTGAATAATCACAGCTGCTCCAAGCGGAGAAAGATTATCTACCAAATCATTTGCAATTCCATTTGTAATTCTCTCTTGATTTTGCAATCTTAACGCGTGATGTTCTACAATTCTTGCGAGTTTTGAAATCCCTACAATTCGGTCTACTGGAATATAGGCTACATGTGCTTTTCCAGAAAATGGTTGGAGGTGATGCTCACACGTAGAATGAAATTCAATATTACTCAGTAATACAATTCCGTCATATCCTTCGGCATTGAAAGTTGCTTCTAGAATTTCTTTTGGATCAGTTTTGTATCCGTTGAATATTTCATCCCATGAATCAATTACACGCTCTGGTGTTCTCATTAGTCCTTCTCGCTTGGAATCTGATTCCAAATACTTGAGGAGTGTATGTACTGCTTCTTCTGCTTCTGCTCGTGTTGTCATATCATTCACCTTCCAATCTTCCTTGGCGCTTATCGATGGTATCGAGTTGGTCGAGTAATTTTCTGCAAGCGGAACGTATAGCATCTGCTACACTGATGAACTTCTTCTCATCTCCGACATGATTTTTCAAATCATTCAATAATTCACTCGGCATGTCTAAACTTACCTTAGGCATAGCCTATCCATCGTATACGAATATATGAAGAATACTATGATCTTGAAGTAACGATATCTTCTCTTGAAAATTGTTTAGCAGCATATCGAATAGTCAAGAATGAAACAAATATGGATACACTAATCCAAATTATGACGTGTTCTAAAATGACTCTATCGAGGAGTAATTCTCGCAAGGCGAGTAAAACATTTACAAATGGAATGGCAAACCAAAAGGTCTCTACACCATCTAAATTGATGAATTGTGTTAGTAAAATTGGTACTATCATTGCCAATGTGATGGGCGTCAACACCGTGCCTGCTTCTTTAACTGATTTAGACCTCATCGCTAAGGCAAGGTAGAGTGCTACAATCATTGTTCCATAGAGACCAACTGCTAATGTTAACAAGAGTACGGATGAAATGCTAATGCTGGGTACATTGACCAAATCTTCTGCCAAGAATGCAATGCCGAATAACAACCCTGCGACTTGTAATGCTACGCCAACTCCAGTAATTGTGACGACTGCAAGCCATTTGCCCATAAGTAATTCAGATCGTGAAAGAGGTAGGCTCAGTAAAGATTCAAGTGTACCTCGTTCTCTCTCCCCCACGGTCATATCAATAGCTGGTTGTACAGCGGCAGATGCAGTCCATAATGCCAAAACGAATGGGATGAACAAGGATAAGAGCATACCTGCCTGCTCACCCTTGGTCGCTACATCAGCATCAGATATGACACCGTCCCAACGTAATGGATTTAATGTTGAATCTGCATCTAATCCTCCTGCTTCAATCCGTTCAATGGTCTCATTTGTCTCCCATGTATTTAGTACATCAAGAACTCGATTACGAGCTTCAGTGGATTGTTCTGATGTTGATAAGAAGAGTACGGAATAGAACCAAGTATCGTTTCTCTGTTCTAGACGTAGAATTGCATCATATTCATATGACCGTAAGAGTGTGGAACCATTTAATGGTTCAGATAGGCTTACTAATCCAGACGGTAGAGGCTGAATTGTGATCGATATATTGCTTTGATTAAGACCAAGTAATATGTTTTCATCAATATAATCTGATTGAACAAGTATGTCCACATCCAATTCCTGTAATTCCTGTGCCTCGTTTTGCATTACGAGAGGGAATGCGATAAATAAAAGAGGAAAAAGCATCAATGGAACGAGTATTAATGCCACGATTGTACGCCAATCACGAACAAATTCCATTATTTCTTTCTTCGCAACTATACGCATATGACTGAATCGAATCTTACTCATCTTCACTCACCTCATAACGATGGCTGCGTGTAAATAATCTGCGCCACAGCAAGGCAAATTTTGATGGATTAATCGTATCTTCCTGTCGTGGTCGTGCGACTTCAGATGTTAGAGATACATATGCTTCTTCAAGAGAATTGGTATCTGTTTGTTCAAGTAATTCGTCTGGTGTTCCATCTGCGCGTATCGTACCATTATGAACGATAATTATTCGATCACATACTTGTTCAGCCTCTGCTAAATGATGTGTAGAATAAATTACTGTACCACCTTCATCCTTGAGTTTTTGAACTAATTTTCGAACGATGCGGGCGGAAGTTACATCCAATCCTGCGGTTGGTTCGTCTAACAAGAGAATACTCGGGCCATGGGCTAATGCTCGGAGTAAAGCCGTTTTTTGTCGCATTCCTCTAGAGAATCCTTCTGTATATCGGTGGAGACTATCTTGGATGTCGAGTAATTCTGCAAAACGTAATGTCCGAGACCAAGCAACGGAATCTTCTATTCCATGGATTCTGCTATGGAATCGTATATTCTCCCAAGCCGTAAGTTTGGAATATAATCCCGTAGATTCTGGTACTACGCCCAAAACCGACCGCATCTGATCTACATTTTTCCCGTCTTTTAGGTAGACTCTTCCCGTGGTCGGTTTGTAGATTCCAGCCATCATTCGCAACAAGGTAGTTTTTCCAGCACCATTGCCTCCAACTAGACCAACTACAGATTTTGTTTGGATGTCCAATGAAACATGTTCAATGGCATGTACTTCGCCAAAGGACTTACTCACATCTGTGAGATGTAGGAGGTTTTCGTTCATGGTGAACCCTCGATTAAGAGGCTCTTCCGTTCTCAATAGCAGTATCCAAGCCAGGATGTTTTTCTTCGAGACGTTTTGCTCTAGCAAGTGTGTTTCGTAACTCCTGTTGAATCTCTTGTTGAGGAATGCCCATTTCTACAAGATTCCCAATGAGCGTAAATGCACCCTGAATCGCACCAGCATCAAGGAAGGCATCATTGGTTATTTCTCCATGGATGCGTAAAATTTCTAACCGACTAGCAATGAATTCTGCTTCTTCACGAATCCTTGGTCCTGCGATATGCGGCAAGGCCATCAAATGGTCAATACAACTTCTCATCGCTTGAGGGTTACCGTGAACGACTATGAGCATTATGCTCGGACGTCCTCTTATCTTTGTTTTAGTTCAACTAAAACTCCGCCTGTACTTTTAGGATGTACAAAGGCAATTATGGAATTGTGTGCTCCTTTTCTTGGCGTTTCATCAATCATCTTTATGCCATTATCAATGAGATGACGAACCATTTGTTCTAAATCATCTACAGATAAGCAAAGTTGCTGAATTCCTTCTCCGCGCTTTGAAAGGAATTTACCGATAGGTGTATCTGGTCCTGAGGCCTCTAATAATTCGATTTTAGGTGGTCTAGAATCTGAAGATGATAATGGGAAAAACCTTGTAGTGACGCCTTGATCTTCAACAAAGTCGTCTTGTCCTTGTGATTTGAGACCTAAGATGGTCCAAAATTTACTCCCTTCTTCCAATGTATGTGTCGCTATACCTATGTGATCAATTTCAATTCGCTGTTTCATAAATATCACCTAGAAACCACTCGGGGCCATGTATGTTCCAAATACATCTTTCATGGCCTTCATAATTTCGCCTAAAGTCGCATTTGCTTTGACAGCTTGTATAACCAACGGAAATAAATTTTCATCTGTTGAACAAGCCTTTGAAATTGATGACAGTAGTGCACCTACCTTTTCTGAATCTCGTGAACTCCGAGTCTCAATAAGTCTCATATGTTGTTCTTCAGTAACCTTTGGATTGAGTTTCATTGGTTGTACTTTGATGTTTTCTTCCAGTACGCCATGATTGACTCCAACAATCTTCCTTGAACTGCTTTCTATTTCATTGAAATATCTGTAGGCAGTAGTATGGATTTCCTGTTGTTGGTATCCCTGTTCAATGGCTGTCATTGAACCACCAAGAGTTTCGATTTTTTGAATTTCATTCATTGCTTGCTCGTAGATTTGATTAGTAAGATGTTCAATATGGTATGAACCAGCAAAGGGGTCGACAACGTCTGCAACACCAGATTCTTCAGCGATGATTTGCTGGGTTCTTAGAGCCACAGTTGCACTTTTTTCTGTTGGTAAACCCAGTGCTTCATCGTAACTATTTGTATGTAGACTTTGAGTGCCTCCACACACAGCAGCGAGAGCTTGAATTGTAACCCTGCTGATGTTGTTTAGAGGTTGCTGAGCCGTCAATGAAACCCCTGCAACCTGCGTATGGAACCGTAACATGGATGAGCGGGGATTTTTGGGTGTATATCGCGTAGTCATAAGATCGTACCAGAGACGTCTTGCAGCCCTAAATTTTGATACTTCTTCTAAGAAATCGTTGTGGCAATTGAAGAAAAAAGATAATCTTGGTGCAAATTGGTCGACATCTAATCCTTTATTGATCGCTGCTTCAACATACGCCAAGGCATTGGATACTGTAAAGGCCAATTCCTGAACTGCTGTTGAACCGGCTTCTCGAATGTGATATCCAGAAATAGATATTGTATTCCATTTAGGAATGTTAAGGGAACAAAACTCAAAGATATCTGTAATCAATCTCATAGACGGTCCTGGTGGGAATACATATGTCCCTCTGGCAATATACTCCTTGAGTATATCATTTTGAATGGTACCAGAAATTTGGTCCATTGGAATGCCTTGCTCTTCTGCCACAACTGCATACATTGCTAACAAAACCATGGCTGGTGCATTGATTGTCATTGAAGTTGAGACCTTATCAAGAGGTATTTCTGACAACAACTCACGCATATCCTCCAAAGTCGAAATCGACACGCCGACCTTACCAACCTCACCTTCTGATAATGGATCGTCAGCATCTAATCCCAATTGAGTTGGTAAATCAAATGCCACCGACAGTCCTTTTTGTCCTCGATCCAACAATAGGCGAAATCTTTCATTGGTTTCTTTAGCAGAAGAAAAGCCAGCATATTGACGCATAGTCCAAAGACGAGTCTTGTACATATGTTCGTGAATTCCACGAGTGTACGGTGGTTGGCCAGGTGATTCCTTATCAGTTCCACCAGTATGGTATGACGGAATTGCAATTCCGCCCAAGGTTTCCCACTTGTCTTTACGAAATGCCACCATGAATCACCCACGACGAGGCAATTCATCAATCCTCGCTTTGAGGATCAATGTTCGTGTCCGCCAGGACCATGTGCATGCCCATGAGAGAGTTCTTCTTCAGAAGCTGGCCTAACATCGACAACTTCAACACTGAATTCGAGTGTTTCTCCAGCAAGCTTGTGATTAAAATCGACTGTAATGGTATCTCCATCGACTGCAGTGACATTGAATGGACCTACATCGGACATAAGAGTCATACCCACTTCAGGAGCGATATCCCCAAACATGTCTTTTGGAATGGTTTGAATTGCCTCTTCCATCTTTTGTCCATATGCACGGTCTGGCTCTAAAGTGAACGTTCTCCTCTCACCCTTTTCTGCACCCATTAGTTCTTCTTCGAATCCTGGAATCATTTGCTTGTGTCCAACCAAAAAGGAAAGTGGATCTCTGCCTTCGCTTGAATCAAAAACTTCTCCCGATCCGGGTAAAGTTCCTGTGTAATGGACTGTTGCTATTGCGTTTGCTTCTACTACTGACATAATATCATCTTCTTGTTGTAAGGGCTCGAACGAGGGTTGTTAGTCGTTCCGCTACATCCTTAGAAATAATCAGTTCTTCTTCTTTGTCGGAAATGAATGAATAGGTCTCTTCAACACCCATTCGTTCTCCTTTAGCCCATATTTGGCCTAAAAGATTTGAACGGTGTTCTTCTGCAACGCTATCGTCTTCAAGGATGTCTTTAGCAGCATATTTGTATTCATTGTATTTCTGCCTGTTAAGTTTCTTTACTTTGGGTTGACGACCGCCACGACCATCATCGTGTCTTCTTCTTCGTCCAAACCGTTCTGGCTTTTTGACCTTGGTTGCGATTTGCTTGAAAACATTCGTCTGAGATGTTGCCTCAATTGCACTTACAGTAACTGAAGCAACAGAAGATTCAGTTTTAGGAACTGCAATATTTGGTATTGTAGCTGCTACCGGTTGTGCAGCAGGAATAGGTTTAGGTGTTGAAGGTTCCAAAATGGATTCTGTCTTTTTAATGGACTCTTGTGATTGTTTCCTCAGTTCTGCTAAGCGATCTGCACGGGATTGATTTTTTACAACTGAAGGTTGCGCTGAAGCTGGGTTAATTTGTTCTGAACCTATTGTTGGTTTGTTTTGAGATGATGCTTGTTTCTCAGACACAGTAAGTTTTTTCCGGGCTTCTTGTTGCTTTTTCAACAAGTCAGAACCCATATTCCCTGATTGCGGAGTTGGCCTTACAGGTGCGGGTGCTGTGGTACCTGATTGAAGTGTACGTTCGCTTCTTTTCTTTTGGCGGACGGCATTAGCATTTGCCGCAAAAGGATTGAATGGTTCATCCTTATTTCTTCGCCTATCTCGAATTATGAAGCCCCCGGTATTCTTGACTCCCTGACGACTCATTAAAAACAAATCGCATGGAATGGCTTACGACCATGAGACTAATGTGTCATCTGTGCGGAGATATTGATTGATTCCGCTCGATAAAAGTGAGGTTTTTCTGCCATTATCAAGTTCAATATACCCCAAAAGGGCAATCATTGTTCCATTATCGATGCAATACATGCGTGGAGGTGCATGAGATGTCGATTCCCGATCATTGGCCATAAGAGTACACATTTCTCTGATTCGATTATTGCAAGCAACACCACCTCCGAGCAAAAGTTCAGTTTTGCCACTATGTGCTAAAGCTCGTTCAGCAACTTCAACACATGCGGCAAATGCATGTTCTTGCAGAGACCAACAAACAGAACCTAATGAATGACCTTTCTCGATTAATCTCTGGGCTGCTGTCAGTATACCAGAGAATGCTAGGTCCATTCCGCGTACTGGATAAGGTAATTCCAATCCATCTAATGAAGCACCAGGATTTTCTCCGATGTATTCTAGAGCCAATTTTTCGATGACTGGCCCGCCTGGAAATGGAATGCCCTGCAATCGTGCAAATTTATCCAACATATTGCCAATACCAATGTCCAAAGTTTCGCCTAAAACTCTGTATTTCCCTTGTAGCTTAGCAATTACCTGAGTATTACCCCCACTTACATAGAGTAAAACAGGATCAATACAATCACACTGCTGTCTGCCAATTTCGATGTGAGCTACACAATGATTTACCCCTATGAGTGGAACTTCTAATGCACTTGAGATAGTTCTTGCAACAGATGCTCCTATTCTCAAACATGGACCAAGACCAGGACCTTGGGAGTATGCTACTGCACCAATGTCCATGGGGGTTAGATTTTGTGAACGAAGAATTTCATTGAATAGTTCAGAAGAAAAATCCCTGTGATGATCTGCTGCTTCTCGAGGATGAATTCCACCTTCCAATGGCCTTATGGTATCACTTTTAGAGGGGTACGGGATGCCAGAACCATCAACCAAACCAAAAGAAAAGGTGTGTGCTGTTGATTCTATTCCGAGCGTCCACTTACCGCCTGCCATGTTCTACCGGATGATGGGATTGTTCTTCAACTCTCACCCCTTAGCCAATATGTGCGAACCATTTTCTTCAATGCTGGCCCCATGGCTACTCTTGATGATAATGATTCAATAAATGAAGGAAAAGCAATTATTGTAATTGATAACTTAATTGCTAATATCGGTGATTCATTAGATATTGTGGAAGAATTCAAATCTAGTGATGCTAAATTTGTGGATGTATCTGAAAGAGCGATTATTCCTGGATTAATCGATGCGCACAATCACTTGTTATGGGCAGGGGATAGATTCAACGAGCATAAATTAAGAATGGATGGAATGACGTATTCCGAGATCGCAGCCAGTGGAGGCGGGATTATGCAGACTGTAACTCATACTCGTAAAGCTAGTACTGATCAACTAATTGCTATTGGCGTGCAAAGGATGCAGGAATCCCTACGCAATGGATGTACGTTTCTTGAGGCTAAATCTGGATACGGTCTTTCAACAAGTGAAGAATTAAGATTACTCGAGGTGCAAAATAAACTTAACAAAATGAGTGATTTACCTTCTATCCACTCAACTTGGATGGGTGCTCATGCAGTCACAAAGGGAAAGTCGTATCAAGAATATACGGAAGAAATTTTATCAGAGCAACTACCTGAAGTTTTAGATTCAGGTCTTGCAGAATCTGCAGATGTATTCTGCGAGCCAGGATGGTTTTCGATTGAGCAATCTGAAGATATTCTAAATGAATCAAGAAGAGGTGGTTTGAATCTACGCATGCATATAGACGAGTTTTCCAATGGTGGCGGTGGTGAACTCGCATCAGAACTCAAAGTTGTTACTGCCGATCATGCCCATCATACCCCACTCGACATTCGTCTTGATATGATGGAAAATGGAGTGATGACTGGCTTTTTACCAGGAACTCCATACTCGAATGGGGATGATTGGCCAGATTTCAATGAGGTCTCTGCACACGATATTGAATATACAATTGCCACTGATTTTAATCCCAATTGTCACATTAACAATTTACCATTCATAGGTTCACTATTGGTTCAGAGAAACAACGTGGACCCATACAGCGCTTTGGTTTCTGTTACTAAGAATGCTGCCAAAACCACACCACGGTCCGATGGATTAGCACATGGCACAATTGAAGTGGGCGCTGTAGCTAATTTCAATATTCTAAAAAGTCATCATTGGGAGAGCTGGTGTATGACTCCTGGTTCTTCACCAATTCATTCGGTTTGTTTAGAGGGTAAAGTTATTGATTTGTGAATGCATCTAATCACCATAAGGAATATATTATTATCTAATTAAATAAATAAAGAGGTATAATCATGGCTTGGTTGGAAACTGTAGTTTGTTCGAGTAGGAAAAAGGTCGATGCTCGATTTTTAAGGATCCTCAATTCCCATCAGGAATTAAAGCGCAGGCAAGATGGTTGCATTGCTGCTTGGGCTGCACGATCAGTAGATGGCCAACCTCTTTTCTTAGTTCAGTCCTTGTATGTCTCTCGGAAGAACCTTCAAGAAATTACGAAACTGGTCTCTGAAAAAATGGATTCGGAATATGGATCTCTGGAATCATTCATGGCTGGACCTCCACTCGTGGGGATTTTTGAAGTTGATGAGAAGGAATTCCTCAAACAATTCCAAAAATGACCTTTTCGAGCACCCCTGTACGTCGTATAATGGTAGTTATACGACATTGGCATTTCAACAGATTATCCAAATCAGTATCAAATCTCACAATATAGGTCACAGTATGCCGATTAAGGTTTAATTGATTTATTCAACAGCTAACAAATATACAATTCCGCCCTCTAAGTAGGGGGTGGAAGTAGTGATTTCCAACATTTCTGAGCCAAAGAATATATTTGATGCCGTCAATGAGTTGTCATCATGTCCAATGTCGAAGGATTTTGTCTAAAGTGTAAAACATACGGTCCGATCAAAGATGGTAAGGAAATAAAAATGGCAAACGGTAGAACCCGTTGTGCTGGATTCTGTTCACAAGACGGTTGCACTGGTAAAATTTCCAAAATCATCTCGTGATTCGTCAATACAAACCGATGTCGATAAATACGCGTCTTTAGTGGGACAACTACCTAGGGCTCGTGGTCTAGGGGTTTATGACGTTGCCTTGACATGGCAAAGATCGAGAGTTCGATTCTCTCCGAGCCCACCAATGAATTTTATCTATGGATGTTTCAGTTGGAGATTATAATAATACCTTTGCCAAAATCTAATCTTCGTGAATCAAATCCACTTTAGATATTGAAGTTTTATCTGATATTTTTGCTAATGGTTTGTCCTCTTCATCGAGAATGGAGAAGTCAGTATTTCCGCCGCCCCAAGTTTGTATCTCATCAGTCTGTTGGAATTCTTCATCCAATGGTGTGGAAGATGAAGAAAGGGAATACGCAGAAGGATCAATTTGCCTTTCTTGGATACGCTCACCAGGTTCTGGGGCTTTCCTTTCTTCCGTCGGTAATGATGCATGGAAGAGTCCACATTCTGGGCATTTAAACGTCCCTCGAGTTTCTATTGTACCGCAAGATGGGCATCGAACAGAGCGAAAGAAAATCTGTAATAGATCGGTCAAACTTAATCCTCTGGAACAAACATTTCATCTTGGTAAGCTGTTATTTCGTCACCAGATTCTTCTTCCTCGATTGTTACCGTTTCTTCATCATCATCAAATTCTACGATTGTCCCGTAATATTC
>JABGWN010000131.1 GCA_018645535.1 Methanobacteriota archaeon | reverse complement strand
GGGCGCCCAGGTTCAGGAAAGACAACTCTTGCTCAAGCAATAGCAGAGTATCTTGACGAAGACATTGGTGCAATGGTCAAAACAATGGAAGCACCTCGTGATTTACAACTCGCAGATAGAATCACACAATATGCCCCCCTTGAAGGTGATTTAGAGAAAACTGCAGAGATTATTTTCCTCGTAAGACCGGACTTCGTTATTTTTGATGAAGTACGAAGGGCCCGTGACTTCGAGATTTTTGCTGATGTTCGTCTTGCAGGTGTAGGTTTGCTCGGAGTCACGCACGCAAACTCTGCCCTCGAAGCCATTCAGCGCCTCATTGGAAAGGTTGAGCTTGGGCTTGTTTCCCAAGTTCTCGATACTGTTCTTCACGTTGAAGCTGGAAGAATACAACAAGTGCTTGAATTACGGATGACGGTAAAGCCGCCTTCTGGGATGCAAGAAGAATTAGCACGACCTGTTATCGAAGTCGTTGAGTTCCCGAGTGGTAACGTTACACATGAAATGTTTGCATTTGGTTCAGAATTAGCGGTCGTTCCTGTAACAGAGAGGAATCAGCAACGACCTGTTCGCCAACTTGCTCAAAAGCAATTAGTTCATACAATCCGCCAATGGGCTGGCGTCAATGTTCGTGTCCGTTTTACAAGCGATGCTTCGGCAACAGTTTACGCTCCTAAGAATATGATTTCGACCTTAGTTGGTCGGGGCGGAGATAATGTTCGAGCCCTTCAAGATCAACTCGGAGGACTCCGACTTTCGATTGAATCATTGGATGAAATGCCTGATTCTGGTGATGTTTCTGAAGATGAGGAGTGGGATGATGATCAAGATCGAAGGGCATACCAAAGCAAGGCGTATGAGCAGCACGGTCGGTCCAAAAAATCCCGTAAAGGTCGCCGACGCTGAGAAGGAGACTTCTTGAAGAAGGGTGCAACGCACAATACATGGCGCGACAAGATGATGGTTCAGGTCGCGCACCTGTGGTTATCGTTCGACCGACTACTTCGGTTACGAGTGGTATTGCCGTTACTCAGAAACTCGTTGGAGCAGCAGTTGCTTTCGGGGATATATTACGCAGGACGTACGGTCCAAACGGACTTGACAAAATGATGTATAAGACGAATGGAGAAAATGCAATCACCAATGATGGTGCAAAGATTGTTTCCGAATTACTTGTCAAACATCCTGCTGCAAAGGCATTCGTTCAACTTGCTGAATCTCAGGAAAATGCTTGCGGAGACGGCGTTACTGGATGTCTTCTCTTTGCGAGTGAACTTATGCGAGAAGCAGGGAGATTACTTGATCGTGGGATTCACCCCTTAGTCCTCGTAGAAGCCTTTCAGCACTCTTTAGACCAGGTTCTTGACATTGTAGAGGCTAGGACAAGACTCGTTTCTGATGCGGAGAGACTCTCTATTGTTGCTCAGACTGCAATGGTTGGTAAATCCGCAGAATCCGGTGGTGCCAATCTTGCTCGATTACTCGTCGAAGCGATGGAGACTGTACAGGAGGCTGGAAAGCCTGTTCGCGCAGAACATATCCGAATGGTGAAAAGAGGACGAGATAGTTTACAAGATACTGTGCTAATCAAAGGCATGGTCATTGAGCAGAAGTTTGATTCCGAGCGTGTTCCACAGATTAAGCAGCAATCCAGTGTTCTCGCCCTTACGTGCTCTCTAACTGTTGAACAATCAAAGCGAGATGCTGAAATTGAGATTGAGCGCCCTGAACAAATGCTTGCGTTCCTAGACGCTGAAGAAGCGATTCTATCGCAGAAAATTCAGGCTCTTGTCTCATCGGGGGCGAAGGCAGTTTTCACCTCAAAGTCAGTTGATGACCGCATTAAGCATGCTTGTTTTGATGAAGGAATTCTACTCGTTGGAATGATGGAAGATTCTGGAATAGAAGATCTGGCATCAGCGACAAATGCGACACTTACCAATCATTTGGATGATATTGATGCCTCATCACTTGGCTCCCTTTTAGCTGCAAAAATCGAGGTTTCGGAACGCGAGGATGGTCGACGAACACGACTCATCGTTGAGGTTGGAGACGCTGCTGGACTTGTTACTCTTGACGTGGGAGGGGGGCAAGGTGTTGCTACGGAAGAATACGTTCGAGCAATGTACGATGGACTTCGCTCTCTTGAAATGGTCATTGGAGACGGAGGCGTTCTTCTCGGCGGAGGTGCATTCCATATCGCTGCAGCACTTCATCTTCGTGAGTTAGCAGAAGCCACTGCTGGACGCCATCGATTAGCGATTGAAGCCTTCTCTCGTGCTCTTGAGTCAATTCCTGTTGCACTAGCAAGTAATGCTGGAAAAGATCAGATTGATACTCTTCTCAAATTAAGAGCTGCGCATCGAAATGAGTCAGTCGATTTTGGAGTATCTAAAGACGGGTCAATCGGTGAAATCAGCGGCGTATTGATTCCTGCCACGACCTTGTCGCATGCTTTACAGGCAGCGGTGGAGACAACTTGCGGACTTCTTAGAGTCGATCAGGTCATTTCTTCTCGTGGCGATTAAGCAAATGCTCTCATCACATGCTTGATAACGTGGATGCAATAGAGTCTGATAACGGGTGCTTACATGGACTCGGAAAAACCTCGCGCATTGTTGAGTGTATGGGACAAGACTGGAATTGTTGAATTCGCTACTGGTTTGTCCGATTTAGGATTTGAAATCATCTCAACAGGTGGAACCGCTCGAACTCTAAAGGCAGCGGGTCTTGAAGTCAAGAGTGTAACAGATGTTACGAAGCATCCGGAAATATTCGATGGCCGAGTAAAAACATTGCACCCTGCTATTCATGGCCCACTTCTGGCGCGTATGCAACAGGAATCCGACCGTGAAGGAATGAAAGACTTGGGGTATACGCCCATTACCTTAGTGGCTTGCAATCTTTACCCATTTACAATGGCTGCAGCACAGGATCCCCCACTCGCTGAAGATTCGTTGTTAGAGATGATTGATATTGGCGGCCCTACAATGGTTCGTGCTTCTGCAAAGAATCACGCGAATGTCATCGTCTGTTGT
>JABGWN010000130.1 GCA_018645535.1 Methanobacteriota archaeon | reverse complement strand
TACAACACCATTCCATCTGAAACAACAATCTTGTTTGGATGTGACCTTTCAAGCACCTTCCTTCCAAATGGATATGCAGTGCAATCTGCAAATCTAGAGATTTATCTTAGCGATTTCCCATTTGGTTCACCAACAGTTGGTGCTTGGGAAAGCACCCAACATAACTGGACCGAAGACGGCGCTACATGGGCGACATACGACGGAACCAACACATGGGGGACTGTTGGAGCAAAGGGCTCAGAGCGCTCATCATTGCTTGATTCCGTAACGATTGGCAGCGGCTTTACTTCAACTTCTTCCGTGACTTGGAATGTTACACTTGCAATGCAAAATGCCATGCGAGATAACCACTCTGCAGACTTTATTCTCGGCGTTATCGGTGCTGGCTCAGGTCAAATTAGAGATGCTCTATTCCATACTGGAAGTGCAGTTGATGCCAAGCGCCCTGAACTTAGTTTCGTCTATGTTCCAGGTTCTAACGCAATACCAATTGAACCAGTCCCAGTAAATCCATTGAATGGTTCATGGAGCATTCAGCCGGGAATCAACCCAGAACCAGTTCTTCGACCAGTTCTTAATTGGACACATTCCAGTGCGATTAGTGTAGGTGGTTATGCTGTTCAGGTAGATACTACTGATACTTTTGACAGTAATGACATGAGCATTGAAACTTCATGGTCAAACATAGGTTTCGATGTGAATGATAAATCCTTCACTCCACAAAACGATTTGACAGTAGGTGAAACATGGTACTGGCGTGTAAGAACAATTTCGACGACAAATCAACTTGGAAATTGGTCACAGACCTTCCACTTCAACATTCCTTCACTAACAACATGGAACCTTTCATCGACCAGTGCTGCTGTTGAAATTCGACATGCAGAAGCTATGCCTGATTTGGGGCTTCCGCATTTCATTGACACTTGGCTCGCTGAAGGGGGCATAGAAGGACAACAAAACCACTCTGCATCCACCTCGATGAAGGTTGGAGAACTTGGTAGTGGCTATCAATCGACAGCACTCCTGAAGATTCCTCTCGATCAGATTCCTTCGCCTTCGAATGCTCGTGTTACAAACGCAGAATTGAACCTGTGGGCTCTTGTAGGTTCGGATACGAATACGGAAGTTGCAGTTCGACCAGTATTGCAGACTTGGACGACAGGTCTCAATAATTCAACGTTTGATGGCACAAATTCATGGACTTTAGACGGAGGTCGTTCTATCGGAAACGACGTAGGTCAACTCAGTGATTTGAGCACCTCAGCAAGTGCCGATTGGATGAACTGGGACGTTACAGAACTTGTGCAAGCAGCATTAGCAAATGGCGATTCCTATCTTTCAATTGCTCTCATGACCAGCGATTCATCTGACTCATTGATTACATTTGGAAGCACAGAAGGGCTCTCTACACAACGGCCTTGGTTGAACCTGACATGGAGCGAAGGAACTTCACCGATTCCAACCGTGGCTGGTGCAAACGCATTGCCTACGGATGGGGATCTATCTTGGAATTTCTCAACACACGTACCAGAACCTGAGACACGTCCGGTTTTGAGTTGGACACATTCCAATTCTGCGAATATTGATGATTGGAAAGTTTTCCTTCAAAATGATGCTTCTGACATTATGGAAGGCTTCACGACATATGATTCACGTGTTGACAGTTCAATGTTCGATTTACAAAGTCTAACATTCCAACCTTCGGCTGATCTCGATACAAATCAAAGTATTCGATGGTTTGTTCAACCTGTCAACAACAGCATGCTTGGTCCACGTTCTACCAGTTCAGTATTCCACGTTCCTCATGACATTGGTCAAGAGATTAACAATACGTGGGGATACCTCAACATTTCTGAAGGGGGCTTCTTGCCATCTCTACGCGAGCCATCTGGGTTTATTCAAGACATTGGACTTGATTCGGGTTCTCCAAATGCGAATCTTTCCGATAATAGTGTCCTAAGTATCGGTCGTTCCTCCTTCACAAGCAGTACATCAGCTCGTTCTTCTGCTCTATTCTCAATAGATATCTCGAAATTACCGCTTGGGAACTCCTTTGAAGTTATGTCTGCCGAACTTTACCTCACTACAGAATCTGGTTCGTATGGAGAAGTATGGGCTAGCCAGTCCAAGGTTCTAACATCATTCGATGGGAATGCAAATTGGAATAATGCTACGAGTTCTACGACTTGGAATGCCCCGGGTGCCTATCATTCATCTGATACTTCAGTTCCAATGAACGGTGCAGGTCTTATTCAATCAAGTGATGCAACAATGTTTGGAAATATCACGGAAGTCATTCAACAAGCCCTTGCTCAGGGAGTGAACACGATTCAGATTCTTGTTCAACCTGAAGAGAATTTCAGCAGCGTCGATGGTAGAATTGATTTCTTCTCGAGTGATGAAGCCTCCGTAAGTTTGCGCCCGAGTCTGAACTTAACGTATCGAACAAACAGTCCATACGTTGCTTCTACTCCAACAAATCTCCTTCCTGTCGATAGTTCGACTCTATGGAACATGTCGGCTCCCCGTCCAACCGGAGTTGATCATGTGAACCATTCATGGAGTCCACCGTCGTCCAACGAAACAGGTTTCCAGATATGTTCGGCCTCGGATGCTCGAATGATTTACGATCTTGCTTGTGTATTGTCAACTGACGCAACTTCTCTCAGCGAGTCAAATCTCACTTGGGACTCATCGACCACCACCCTTACGGATACAAATTCTACATCCGGAGACGAATGGCAATATTGGCGAGTTCTGTCATACCAAATGATCGAAGATTACTACAGAATTGGTGAATATTCTCAAGTGAACAAATACCGTATCCCCGATGCACAAGGATACGATGACGGCTTAGGAAACCATACTGTAAACCTATCAAGTGGGTCGATTTTTACAAGTACAGGTTTACTTCCTGCTGCGCCTGACACCTATACTTCATCGTCGTCGTTTAATTCAAACTACGGCTCAAGTGCTTCATTGCTACTTGGTTCCGGTACCTCTGGTGATCATGAAGTGTACATCGAATATGATTTGTCACAGATGCCTTGGCCAAGTGCAATAACTCCAACCTCTGTAATGCTGCAAATGTATCGAACACAAGTAACAGGTGTCTCTCCACTGACAGTAAGTGCTCATGCTTGTTCAACATTCAATGAAGGATTCGTCACAGCATTGCAATCTCCTACATGCAGTACGACAGAAGTAACTCGTTCCACCCTACCAGTAACGCCACCAAACGGTTGGTTAGAATGGGATATTACGTCACTGGCTCAATCAAACATTGCCAATGGAAATCTTTCAATGACCATCAAACTAACAGCTGTAGGTACTGCGAGTAGTTTGCATTCGTTCCACTCAGGGGAGTCTTCTTCTACAACATTGCGCCCTGTTCTTCGTGTCGATTATGTCGATAACGTTGCAGGTGTTGTCCCACCGTCACAACCAGTCCTTATCTCACCTGTAGATGGAACTGTATTGTACAATACGACAACAACTCTGCTTGAACCATTAGACAAGCCAACACTTTCTTGGAATCCAGTTACTGGAGCGACAGGATACATTGTTACCATTCGTAATTCCTCTGGACAATACAATTTCAAATCTGGAATTTCAAGTCAAATTACAGGGACAAACTTTGTTTTCGGCAGTTCTCTCTCTCCAGGATCTACCTTTGAGTGGTGGGTTCAGGCAGTCAATGGTTCAATCCCAGGTCCATCTTCCTCCCGATGGATTGTAGGTATTGGAGATCCAACGACACAGGATAATTTCGATCATACATGGTCATATGAATTCCAAACTGGAAACGAAATACAAGAGATGGCTCACACCAACGTCGAAGATGCTTCAGTGTACAGCGGAACAGCAGACGCGAACTTAGATGGTGATTCAAGTATCATTGGTATCGATTCAGGTCAAGATGAATATCGAATGCTTGTCTCCACAGATTTCGGTCAAATACCGTTCAATCCTAACATGAATGTTCATTCTGTAGATTTGAGTTTGTATCTCACCGATCTTGAGTTTGGTGCAGGTGCAACTGGCATGACCCTCTCTGTTCACAAAGTCCTAACAACGGGCTGGGGTGAAACTTCGGTAACATGGAACGGAACCGGCGCTACAAATTGGGGTGCTCCTGGCCTTCAACCCGGAGTGGATTATGATTCGACTCCACTCGATACACTCTACGTTAGTAATTCTCAAGCGACCAATCAATGGGTACAGATGAGTCTTGGACATCGTTCCCTCTTCATTGATGGTACGCATGGATGGGTCATCATCGCTACCGTTAACCAAGGATGGATGACAGTTGAATTCGCAGACAACAGTGATTCGACCAGCAATCTAAGACCACTTATGCAAATGAACTACACTGACATTGATTCAGTAACTATTTCGCCAACTGCGACAACTACAGATGCAGATACATCAGTGACATTCAGTGCTTCAACGTTTGATTACAACTCACTCGTTGCAGCAGTCCCGATTGTTTGGACTTCTTCCAGCGGTCAAATTGATGCTTCTACTGGTGTATACACTCCTTCAACAACTGGAGTCCACACAATTACAGCCTGCTTTGGTGTCATATGTGCTGATGAAACAGTAACAGTTACTCCCGGCGCTCCTGTTAATCTGATTGTAACTCCTCTTACAGCGACCATTACTGCCGACGAAACACTCGAATTAACAGCCGATGTTGTCGATCAATTCGGCAATGTTGTCCCTGGTGAAAGCATCTCCTTTAGCCCAAGCAATGGTTCAATGACCGGTACATTTGGTGCGGTATTCCAACCATATTCGACTGGAGGCCAAACAGTATCCGTCACATGGACAACAATCACTGTGATTGTAAATGTTCAAGTTGAACTTGGAGCACCTTCTGTTGTTGTCTTAACTGGATGTGAAGGAATCACTCTTGCAGGAACTGAATGTGAAATTACGACCACACTGTACGACCAATTTGGAAATATCATACCTCTATCTCAAGCAGGTGCATTGACCTACTCAGTAACCGATGGACTCTACAGTGAAGCGACCAACATGTATTTCGCTGACCAAGTGGGTACATGGCAATTCTCTCTGACATCCGGAATTGGTTTGTCAGATTCAATCACGATAACAACTGGGCATGGGGCAATGGATTCACTTGAAATTGTTCCTTCAGCATGGGATTTAACAGCTGATGAAGTCATCTTCATGAACACAACAAGAATAGATGTTCAAGGAAACAGGCTACCTGTTTCCTTGCCTTTAGCAAACTGGACGTTTGTGAGTGATGGTGCAGTAAATATCACATTCAATCACCCAGTTCAGTGGATTCCAACTGGTCTAGGTGGTCGTGTGATAACAGCACAATACGAAACGATTTCAACATCCATTACCGTCAACGTTACCAAAGGTGTAATGACAGGTATGGCATTGATTGTAGATTCGGCAGATGCAAATGATCAATCCTACAGTTTGACTGCAGATGATACATTGCAAGTGAAAGCAAAGGCAACTGATGCGAAAGGAAACCGATGGACAATTGACGTAAATTGGACCATTGCTCATCCAAGTTGGACAGATCAGTCTGTACTTCTTTACACACTCTCTGATGAGACGGAATTCATGCCTCAGTTGGCATCTGAAATTCCTTACATGATCTACGCAGAATATTCATCAGGAGGCGTTGTGTTTAGCGAATCTGTTTCAGCGACTGTATCCGAGGGTATGTTGCAGATATTTACCATGAGTTCAATCGCTTCAACAGGTGATTCCTCAACGGCATACAATATCAGTGCAGACCAATACCTCGATTTCTCTGTAAGTCTTAGCGATGGAGATTTGAATCCTTTGGATGCCTCGAGACTCACTTGGTTGTTCGAAGATTTGGTTTCAGGCTCTGTAATGGATATGACCTCAACGTTTGAATCCGACGCTTATCATTGGGAAGCAACATCAGTAGGATCCTACAGAGTAACTGCATACGTTGTTAATGCTGATGGTTTCAATTACTCAAAGCAAGTAGACATCTCGGTTTACCATGGTATTGCGGTCTCGCTAGATCACACGCTCGATACGTTGAGTGAAGATGCTGGTGAATCGATTGACATAGTCATCACTGGTACAGATAGCGACGGTAATACTTTCTCCCAAGACGTTGAATGGACTGAAGATGGAACTACCTCTTCTCGAATCGTTCCACGTGCTGATATTGGAGCCTATACGTATCAAGCATCCGTTGCTGGTGAGCATGTCATGGTTTACTCCACACCTGGTGCAACAAATACGTTTGATCTTTCAATACAACCGCAGATGGTTGTGGCTTATCTTGAAGTGGTCTTGTCTGCAACAACCGTGGATCAACAAGCATCGATTGATGTCACGGTTGAAGCAAAGGATATGTTCTACAATCCAATTCCTGTCCCAAGCAGTGCACGTGTTGATTCAACAGGGCGAGGAACAGTCAAGGAACTCGGACCAGGTCAGTGGCGTGTAACAATGCTCGAAAGTGGTCCTCAAACGATTACTGTTACAGCAGGTCAAGTTAGTGAAAATCTTGAGATCGAAGTGACAGGAACATTTGGTGGATTCTTTGCAGCAGGCGGGGCGTTGTATTACGTAGGAGCCGTTCTGATTGGTTTAATCGCTGTTGTTTTACTTGTTCTCTTGGTCATGGCTCTGCGTTCAGGAAGAGGTGATGATGACTGGGATGACTACGACGAAGATGATGAAGAATCATCTCAAGCTGCTCGAGGCCCAAGTGGTCCTGCACCGGGAACTGGTCCAAGCGGTCCAGCACCCGGAACTGGCCCCAGCGGTCCTGCGCCAGGCACTGGACCTAGCGGTCTTGGCCCATCAGATTCTCCACCCGAAGCCGAAGAAAAAGAAGATACGAGTTGGATGGTTGAACATCGTGTTGATGATGATGGAACTGAATGGGCTCAAAATGAAGATGAGACATGGTACTTTAGAGAACCAGGTCAAACCGATTGGTCTGTCTGGGAAGATTAGGTGATTGAATGAATTCGAAACAGTCTGCATTTCTCTTATGCATTCTGTTGATGTTCGTTCCGTTGACGAGTCTTCCAGTTGTTGCAGCAGGTCCTGCTGCACAAGTCGTGATCACAACGCCTTCAACATCGATTTCTTCTGATGGTGTCTTGCAATTAGATGCCACAATCTACGACGCATTGAACAATGTTGTCGAAGGCGAAATCATGTGGTCTTCTACGAACGGTACAGTTGAAGACGGAGGTCTGTTCTTTCCTTGGTCAGCAGGTCAAGTTACCATTCGAGCTGAACATGCAGGATTCAACGATACTGTCGTTGTGACCGTTGAAGCAGGTTGGGGTCAGTCAATTGAGATCAACACCACCACTTCTCCGAAGGCCAAACAACCATTCCAACTTCGAGCAAATCTCCTCGATTCACATGGTAATCCTCGAACAGGACAAGGTGTTGTATGGAGTGTTGATGGAGAATATGTTGGACAAGGGCAGCCGTCATGGACGCCTCCAAATCTTGGTCATTATGAAGTCGTTGCCCGCTTTGATCAAATGGAACAGCAAGTCTCAATGGAAGCGATAGCGGGAGATCCGTTCGAATTTATCTTTGAGGAGAATGTTGTAATCCGTAGCGGATTTGGTGCCAAACTCACTCCTAAACTGGTAGATTCATTTGGTCAAGAGATGAATGATACATTGGCAGGAACGAAAGTTTGGACTGCCGAAAATGGAAGTATTACTGCTCAAGGTTACTTCTTTGGATCGGCACCAGGTTTTTGGAATATCAGTCTGCGTGCGGGTTCTGTTTACGGCAATGGTACCATTCGGGTTATTCCTGCCGATGCAGCAATCGTATCAATTGAAATCATACCCGTCGAAACAACCTACCAATCAGGAGAAGTGTATCGTTTAGATGCAATCCGTACCGATTCATCTGGCTATACTTCTCCAGTTCCGGTTCCAATCGGTAACTGGACCGTTGGTAACGGAGCTGTGGCCCAAATAGGCGATGAAGTTCATTGGACTCCAGGTAAAGAGGGTTCATTGACAATGGAAGTCATTGATTCTGGCATTGTTGCATCAAAGACAGTCACCGTGGTTCATGGTGCTGCAGTCTCCACACAACTTGTTCCAAGCCTGCCTCGATTAAGTGCAGGTTTACAAGTGGCTTTGGTCCATGAAGCAACCGATGCGTTTGGAAATATTTGGCAAGTCGATGGTAATATTTCGAAAATAAGTAATGACCAATCATTATCTGAAATATTCTCCTCTTATGCTACCTTCACTCCTAAACTCACTGAGAGCATTCGATTCACAGCAACATATTTCGACAATTTCACTGGTATTTTGCATCAAAGTGAGTATCAAGAAATGGTTGAAGCAGGTCGATTAGCTTTCATCATCTTACCAGAAACAGGAACAGAAGTTCCAGCAGATTCATTCTTGCAATTCGACCCAGATTTCACAGATTCATATGGGAATAGTATTCCATATGTTGCTGTTAATTGGACCATAGATGGCGTTGATTCAACACTTGATTTACTCATGTCAGGTGGTAAATGGTATCCCACAGAAATAGGCGAACATGAGATACGAGCAAACGCAGATGGAGTCTTTGCTGCAGTTCGTATCAATGTAATCACAGGTTCGGAAAATACGCTGGCCACGGATGCTGGTGATGTGATGACAATTACAGCAGGTGTCTCTAGCGATCTTTACGTAGAGATTGTTGATGTCCATGGAAACGTCGCTCCTGCAGAAGACCTTCAATTGCTCGAGTCTGGATTCGTTTCAATCGAACCATCTGCAACCGGACGGGGATATTGGCAACTTGATGGTGTAATCTCTGGAGCATATGAAATTGAACTTCAACAAGGAAATGCATCAATCATTCTTCCATTAACAATTCTTCCAGGGGAGCCTGTACGTGTTCTAACTTCGGTGAGTAACGAATCTCTGAGCCAAGGTGAAGTCACCTTGCTGAAGGTTTGGGCAGAGGACAGTCAAGGAAATAGGGTTGAAGTTGTTCCAGACAAAACCAGTATCACATGTTCATCTGGAAAAGCCAGTCACGTTAAATCTGATACATGGGAAATCGAACTCGAAGAAGCAGGAACAGATCGCTCGTGCACAGTCGCATGGCAAGGTCTTATTTCACAACAATTTTACGATGTTGAATCCGTCCTTTTAGGAGGTGCTCTTGGTTCAACAAATACCGCTATGTCAATTGGTCTCATTTTCTTGCTGATGATTTTCGCTGTTCTTATCGTCTTGATTCGTCGAGGTAATTCTAAAGAAGAAGAATGGGAAGAATACGAGGAGGAGTATGAGGATGAGGAAGATGAAGAATATGAAGAAGACAATGAATCTCCTGAATCGGTCGCTCCTGCAGAGGTCGAATCTAAATCCGTCTCGCCACAAGTTTCTGTTGAATCTGCACCTGTCATCGAAGATACTCTAAGAGGGGAACTCGCAGTTAAGGCAACTCAAATTGGAGTTATGCAAGCGGCGCCTGGAACCAATCAAGGAGAAACCGGGTGGTACGTTGATGCCAGCACTGAATTACAACAATGGAACGTTGGATTCGATGGTTCTTGGTCTCGACTCCAGTGAAGAATTATCGCTTTGATGGTGTTTATATGGGAATTGAAGAGCACCGTGATTGGGACTCTGTCGACTATACTCAACTTCTATCTGGAGACCTTTTTCCACCGGATTTCATGTGGGGTGTTGCGACTGCTTCTCACCAAATCGAAGGCGGGAATACCAACAACTGGTCTGCATTTGAACCACGTTCAAAAAGTGGTCAACTTAGCGGTGAAGCGTGTGATCATTGGAATCGAAAGGAACAAGATATTCAACTGATTAAAGATCTGAATGTTTCGCATTACAGATTTTCAATAGAATGGAGTCGTATCGAACCTCAACAAGGAATCTGGGATGATGATGCAATTCAATGGTATTCTGACCTTGTTGACCAACTTCTTGCAAAAGGCATCCAACCTATGGCTACTCTGCATCACTTCACACACCCTCTCTGGTGGGATGAAAAAGGAGGCTTTGAGAAAGAAGACAATGTCGATGATTGGGTTCGCTTCTGTGTGAAAATGTTCGAAGCGTTGAGTGATCGAGTCGATTGGTGGTGTACCATCAACGAACCTGCAGTTTTTGCTTCGATGGGATATGTCTTGGGAGAGTTTCCACCAGGTGAACGCTCTTTTAAGAAAACAAGAATCGTTTCAACCAATCTCATGATAGCTCATGCACGTTGCTATCAAACACTGAAATCCATGACACATGGCAAGCGTGCTCATATCGGATTGGTAAAGAATATCAATCTCTTTGACCCATACCGTCGTTGGAATCCATTACACCGATTCCAAGCACGACTTCTCGATGGAATGTTCAATCTTTGTTGGATCAAAGGATTGATGACAGGACGATTCAAGGCACCTTCTGCTCTTCGCTCAAAGAAGATTCCAGGATTAAAAGGAAGCAGTGATTTCATTGGAGTCAATTACTACACCCATCTTCTTGCAACTCCGTTCATGCCGACAAAAGTCGATATCGATCCTTTGATTCGCCCATGGGAAGAACGAACTGATTTCAGATACCCGATGTATGCTGAGGGCTTACGACGTGCTTTCGATATGGTGTCATGTCTAAATCTACCAATCATTGTCACTGAAAACGGAGTTGCAGATGATGATGATGACATGCGTCCTGAGCATGTTCGACGCCACTTGCAGATAACCGGTGAAGCCATTGCTGATGGAATGGATATTCGTGGATTTTATCATTGGAGTCTCATGGATAATTTCGAGTGGGCTGAAGGGTACGATCAACGATTTGGCCTCTATCATGTCGACTTTGAAACCAAAGAACGAACTCTAAAAGAGAGTGGTGTTTTGTATTCAGAGATTGTCAAAGCCCACCGCATGCCACAAGTGGTGATCTTAGCAGGTGGATTGGGGACTCGTCTCGGTGAACAGACAAAACAAATGCCAAAATCTCTTATTGACGTATCTGGAAAACCTATTCTCACTCATATTCTTGATTGGGCTACTGCTCAAGGTTGCATGGAGGCTCTGATTCTAACAGGGCACTTGGGTGAGCAATTCGATGGTTTCCGTCATGAAGGAATGGCTCTTACGTTTCATCAAGAATCAGAGCCACTTGGAACCGGTGGTGCGCTATGGAATGCTCGGCACCTTCTTCAAAATCGATTTATCTTACTCTGGGGCGATGATTTCCATCCAATTGATTATGGAGGACTTGTCGCTCATCATGAACAAACATCCTCTCCGCTTACCCTCACTGTAACGACTGAGCATGATGAGATGAATCTTCTACACATTGATGGGGAAATCGCTCAATACGACAAGAGTGAATCTCCACCGAGTGAATTCAATGGATATGAATCAGGAACCAGTATCGTAGAGAAGTCTGTTCTCCTCGAACATGGTAGGGATGGGAAATGGAGTTGGGAAGAAACAGTCTATCCCGAAATGTCAATGAAAGCCTCAGCATATTTGGATAATACGAAGTTTTGGGACATGGGAACTCCTGAACGTTTGGCAC